>NZ_JBSSCZ010000015.1:0-84183 GCF_054060215.1 Thermostichus sp. OS-CIW-30
AACTCTCTCTTCTGTCTGTAAAAAAGCCAATATCTTCTGCCATTTGTTTTCATCTAAAAAAACCAACTTCATCCTCTTTCCTCTATAAATTATTCCCTCTATCCTAACATAAGATCAACACGACCTAGGCTGGCTCGGAGTCGGGCAACACCTTCAACACCACCAGCGTTGTGTCGTCCACGGGCTCAGGCCGCAGGGAAATCTCGTCCTGCAACAGGAGCTCTGGATCCTCGGGCAGCCATAGGGGAAGAGGGTGGGATCCCCGGCGGCCTCGGAAGGCATCCATCTGCTCAAACAAGCTCTCCAAAATGTCTTCGGGGGAGTCGTAGCGACGGGCAGCGTACTGGATGGCGTCCATCAGCCCAGAGGTTTCCAAGCGCTCGCCGCGGGTGTTGGCTGTCTCCGTGTAGCCATCGGTGTAGTACACCACCACATCCCCGGGTTGCAGTTGCACGCAGCTTTCCGAGTAGTGGCTGTTTTCTTCCAAGCCGATCAGCGCCCCCTCTGTGTCCAGGGGTTGAATTTCTCGGGTGCGGGCCTGCCACCACAGGGTGGGGTTGTGGGCCGCGTTGCTGAAGCAGAGGCGATGGGAGCGGGGATCGTACTCCGAATAAAACAGGCTGATGAAGCGATTGGAGTTTTCCAGGTCACTGTACATGGCCCGGTTCAGATGTTGCAGAACACGGGCCGGCGAATGGCGGTTGAGGGCCTCCGCCCGCACCATGGCGCGGGTCATGGTCATCAACAGGCCGGCGGGCACCCCTTTGCCCATCACATCCCCAATGACGATGGCCAAGCGAAAGCCTGCCGTTTCTTCAGATGAGTCGGATGTTTCCAGGCGTTCGCCGGGAATCTTGATGAAGTCATAGTAGTCGCCCCCCACTTTGCTGGCCACCCGGCAACGGGCTGCCAAGCGAATCCCCTTGACTTGAGGGCACTCCCGAGGTAGCAGTTGGGTCTGGATGTAAGAGCCAATCTCCATTTCTTTTTCCAGGGCCATCTTGCGGCGCAAGGCTGCCGTCAAGCGGTCATTTTCGATGGCCACCCCTGCCTGATCGGCGACCAAGCGCAACAGTTGTTGGCGACGTTCATCCCAGTGGTAGCCAGGCTGACGGCTGAAGACGTACAAGCGACCCTGGACAGAGTTGCGAATCAGCAGCGGCGTGCCGAAAAGGCGTACATCCGGCCCCAAGCTCTGGCGGAACCGTTCGTCCAAGAGGTGTTCCAGGGCAGGGATCTTAACAGACAGGGATCCCTCCGTTTTGAGGATGGGCTCTTGAGCCGAGAGGGTCTGGGTAATTTGCTCCATCTCAGCCCGAATCTGCTCGCGGTGATTGAGATCGGAACAATGCAGTTGATCCAACTGGATGGTGCCGTTGGGATTGAACAAAACCAGGGCTCCGCCTTCGGCATCGGTCAGTTGGCTGGCCACAAAAGCCGTCAGCTCCAGGATCTGGTTCAAGTTGTTAAAAGAGCGCAGAGCAAAAGCCAGCCACGCCAGCAGATACTGCATCCGATGGTGTTCTCTCTCCAGTTCTGCCACCCGATCCGGCATTGCAGGGGCAGGCACAATGGCCGGCTTGACCTCCGGCAGCTCTCTATCATCGGACGCAACGGCACCTGAAGAGGTGGGATCCTCATCCTGGCCGGTCTGAGCTGAGCGCAAGTCCCCCGAATTGTCCGTGGGCGACAGCGACGGAGCATTGGGGGGGAGGGGATTTTTGCCCGAATCCTGGGCCAGCAAGGACTCTGACCACAAAGAATCTGACAGCCCGGCAGGGGGCTGCCCTAAAACGGCCTTTTGGGGGCTGTGATCATCCATCGGGAAGACTGGCGTTAATCCCTTGGAAACGTAACGAAACAGCTTAGCAAAAATATCACAAGCTTCATCACACTCATCCCTCACACCCAGCGATGCTGACGGGATCCCTGGCACAGCTCTCGGTAGAGCTGTTCCACCTGGCTGAGGTTGTGGCTGAGGGTATAGCGCTCCAGCACCCGCTGGCGGGCCTTCATCCCCAGCAGTTGGGTAAACTCCCGTTGATCCCGCAGCAAAGGCAGCAGCGTTTGCAGCTCTGCTGTCACCCGTGTCGGATCCAGCGGGATCCCGGCTCCATCGGCCAAAACCTCTCCATCAGCACCCACATCGGTGGCCACTGCTGCCAGCCCACAGGCCATCGCCTCCAACAGGGACAAAGAGAGCCCCTCGATTAAAGAGGGCAAAATAAACACATCGGCTCCTCGCAAGATCTCGATGCGTTGCTGCTCGTCGGCAATATAGCCCAGCCAGTGGATCCCATGTTGAAGGGTGTAGAAGGGCTTGAGGGTGTTGAGCAGCGGCCCATCCCCCACGATCAGCAGACCACACTTCTCCCCCATTTGGGCGTGTTTCCAAGCCTTGAGCAGGGCCTCCAGGTTTTTCTCCGGCGAAACCCGCCCCTGATAGACGAAGATCCGCTCCAGTCCCAACCGCTGTTTGAGGGTGGAGGGCCCAGGCGCATACTTGTCCACATCGACCCCATTGGGAATGACCACCACCTGTTGGGGGCGCACCCCCAGCTTGACCAAGATCTCCCGCTGCGTTTCCGAGAAGACGATGGTGCGGTGATAGTTGGCCAAACACGGTGCGTAGAGCTGGTAGGCCAAGTATTGGGTGCGAGAGGCGATGTTGCGCCGCCGTCGGTCGAAGGCAGGGTGGAAAGTAGCCACCAGCGGCTGGTTGAGCTCAGCGCAGATCTCCGGCAACACAAAGTCGATGGGAGAAATGGTCAAGGAGGCATGCACCAGATCCGGCTGCAATTCCTTGAGAGCCTGGGTGAGCAACCGCTTGGCGTTGGGGGCCGGGATCGTGTAAATCTGCGATTTGTACAGACAGGGGAGGGAAACGTCTCGACGATCCAGCTCCGCCCTCCAGCCTTCACCACCGGGATCCAGAGCGGGCGGTTGGCCCTCGTTGGTGAAGTGAAAAAAGCTCACTTGATGCCCTCGATCCAAAAGGCCGTTGGTCACCTCGCGGCTATAGGTGACGTTGCCACAGAAAGGTGTTTTTTTGCCTATCCAGGCGATGTGCATGGGCGGATCCCCGCGGAGCTAAAACGCTGAGCTGCAAAGGGAGTCTCGATGCTCAAGCCTCTACAAGAGTAGCAGAGTTAGCTCCTGCCTTGGCCCGTCCCCTCGGAAGAGGATATCCAACCTCGCGCTGCGGCAGGATTTACGAGACCTCTCTGCCCAATAGGCTCCAGGTGTACAGCCCCGCCAGCCCCGCCAGAACAGACAGGGCCACAAACATCCAGGGAAGGCCAAGGCGGGCTTCCGCCAATCCCGTGAACACCAGCGGCAAACTGAGGGCAATGTTGGCGGCGTTGTTCTGGAGCCCAAAGATCTTGCCTCGCAGATGGTCAGGCGTTTCCTCTTGGATCAAGGTTTGCATCGGCACCGCCACCAAAGCCCCCCCACAGCCCAACAGGGCAATCCAGCCCAAGCTGGGCAGCAACCAGTGGGTCGTCCAGGATAGGGCTGCCAGAGCCCCACAGAGCAGCAGGGATCCCAGGCCAACCCAGGCGCGGCGGCTCACCCGTCGGCCCGTATGGCCCACCCAAAAGGCGCCGATCCCCATGCCCAGGCCAGCAGCGGCCAACAACACCCCGAACTGATCCGGCTTCAGCTCTGCCATCACTTCAGCCATGCGCACCGCCAAAACTGCCAGCGCCGCAAACAGCGAGTAAAGCACCACCACCTGCACCAAGGCAGCTCGGATCAGGGGCATCTGGCTGACATATTGCAGGCCCAAGCGGAGATCTTCCCAGAGGTGAGGGACTTCCCAACGCCGGGGCTCCAGCTTCTCGTGGGGTTGCAGCAGCAATAGCAGGGATCCCGCCAAGAGGTAGGCTCCTCCCACCAACAGCTCCGGCCCCACTTCCCAGCCCGGCAACCAATGGCGTATCCAACGATCCGCCAGGGTTAACAGCGGCTCCCCCACGGCAAACCCGACGATCAGCGAAGCCATCATCGTGGTGGTGTACAGGGAGTTGGCCGCCAGCAACTCTCCTTTCGGCAGGATCAGGGGCAAAGTCGCCTGCTCGGCAGGAGCAAAAAACTGGGTTAGAACCGAGACGGCAAAGCTCACCAGCAACAGCCCCGCAAACCCCAAGGGGATCCCCGGCCAAAGGTCGCGCCCGGCAGTGAGCCAGAGCAGCGGCGGCAACAGCAGCACTAGGATCCCACGCCCCAGGTTGGAGAGCACCAACACCCCTTTTTTCAGCCAGCGATCCACAAATACCCCTGCCAGGCTGCCCAATAGCATCGCCGGCAGCGTAAAAGCCAGCATGATGGCCGAGACCCAACCGCTGATGGAAGCCCCTTCAGGTTGAAATTCGCGGGCAACCAAGCCGATCAGCAGCACCAATAACACCTTGTCCGCCAACTGCGAACACACCTGCCCCATCCACAGCAGCAGGAAATTGCGTCGGCGCAGCACGGCAAGAAAGTTTCTCAGGCCCGGCTCAGACAGACCTTGATCTTCCTTCTCTGCTTTTTGCCCCTTTTCGGGATCCTCAGGAGGTGGCTCCGGCAGGGGATCCCCAGGAGAACACTCCGGCGAGCTGAGGGCGGGGCTTGCTGTCGGCTCAGGCAAGAGAGCTTCTGACTTCAGCCCCCAAGTTGGCGTTGACGCAGGTGGGGGATTCTGGAGAGGGGAATTGGGGTGGCAGATCCCTGCCCCTCCCTCCGGCCAGCCCCATCGTTGCTCCAAAGTCATCATGCTCCCCAGGTGACCTGCCCATTTCCCCGACGTCGGCCCCACAACAGAATGGGATCCCGTCAGCAAACAAAAGTGGAAATGGGGTGCCCCGATCTTATCTTGGCCCGCCTTCCAATCCACCAACCCAAATCTTGGGAATCGGCAGGCCTAGCTTCCTGCGGCAGACAAGGAGCGCAAGGGATCCGGGATCGACTCGCTGGGAGCCACAAAGCTGCCCTTTTCCACAAAAGTCAGGCGCAGGCTCAGCCAACGAATAAAATCCGCGTTGGTGGATACCACTGCCCCCAGGGGCTCCTTCAACTTGTCCCGCAGGGGCTTTAACTCTGGAGCCTCCATGAAGGCCGGCTGCGGCACCCAGAAGAAATCGACAGGGTGATGGTGCTCCTCGCAGTATCGACGACGCTCCTCCAGCACCTCTTCCAGAGGCTCAGAACGTAAGAAAGACAGGCTGGCAACGACAAAATGATAGGTAGTCGGTTCGGCAGCAGACATAAGATTGCTGTGGAACTGTGTTGAGAATAAAGGCTAGAGCCGGGCGTCCACCGCTCCTTGCAGATCCTCTCCCTCAGAGAGAGGCAGATTTGAGCAGATGCGGAGCCGGATCGCGGGAGCTACACAGCGGCTGACAGTCTTCCAACTGCCGGAGAACGGGTAGCCGCGCCATGACTTCCTCAGGGGGCATGGAGTGTTCTGAAGCCTGCTTGAGGGTAGGTAGAGCCTGAGCTGCCCATTCCCGAGCCCAGGGAGCGGACTCAGGAGTTTCCTTCTCCTCCAACAGCTCTTGGCAAAGGGCAGTTGAGCGCTCCAAGTCACCACTGCCCTGATATGCCATGATCAGAGCTACACGAGCCAAAACGCATTCTTCCGGATCTGCCCTCGAGCCATTGCGCTCGCTCAGGCGGCGGGACAAACTCTCTTGTCTTTCTTGGATGGAACAGCAGTAGCAGAAGGACTCGAGAAGGTTGATCGCCTCCAGGTAGCGCTCCTGCTTGAGAGCAGTGATACCGGCGCGGAGGGATCCATGGGGGTGGGACATGAGCCTAAGTACAAGAAAAGAGTTCGGACGGACTTGCACCTGAAGGTTATCCAGTCAGTGGCCCGTCTTCTCATCCAAGGTTTCGTGTCTAAAACTACTATACACCCTCTGGACGAGTGACCGCCGATTTACTCTTCCTCTTAACTTGTGGAAAGGGCGCTCAACCCTTACGGGCTAGGGTGTAGGCGCTGACATAGTGAGTCTCCCGGCGCAGCACCGCACAGCCTGCCTGTTGCAGGCGCACCCCCAGATCGTCGTGGATGTAGTCGCGGTAGTAGGGTTCGTGGAAGGTTTGCATAAAGGCTTCCATCGTCTCCTTCAGCTCTGGCGAATCCAGCAGTTGCACCGAGTCGCAGATGACCACCACGCCCCCTGGCTTCACCACCCGACTCATCTCGTTGATGACATTTTGTCTGGCCGGGCCAGGCAGCTCATGAAAGAGAAAAACGCTGATGACGGCGTCAAAGGTGGCATCGGCATAGGGCATGGCCTCGGCGTTGGCGCGGATAAGCTGGGGCAGCTCCCCCGGCAGCTCCTGCAACAGTCGGTTGGCCTTGCGCAGATAGGCAGGAGAAAGATCCAGGCCATACAAAGCTGCTTTGGGCAGGGATCCCCGCAGTAGGCGCAGCATCCGCCCCGTGCCACAAGCTACATCGAGGATGTGGGGGCTGACCAAGGTGGGATCCAAGGCATCTTTGAGCAGGCGAATCACCCGACGGCGCATCGCGTCCGCTGTGCCCCCAAACAGCAGCTCCACCTGCAGGTCATAAAGCTCAGCCGAGCTGTCGCTCAGGTAGCCGTTGGTTTGGTAATGAAAATTTTGCAGGTAGTATTTCGGATAGCCCTCGGTGGAGATGTCTTGAGAAAACTCTTGGTAACGCTTGCTGTGAACCCGCCGAGTAATTTGCGGCAAATCCAACCACACCTGTGGGTAATAGCGGGCAAAGTCCAGCCAGGGGTTGTCGAACAGGAGCGCGTGCGGGTAGTACCCTGCCTCAGCATCTTGCCAGTCCGCTTGCAGGAGTTGTTCGTAACGGGCCCGCAACACCTGTAGCGTGTCAGCGCTCACCCGCACCTTGGCCCGCGGCGGCGGGGTCCTCCCGGAGGAGAAGCTTTGCAGATCCCTGAGCACGGAGAGCATCAGATCTGAAGCTTGGGTGGAGAGCGCTTTGTGGGCAAAGCCGAAGATGTTTTTGCCCCACTGAAAAGCGCGGTAGGCAGCTTCTCCGACTGGAGATGGGATCGGCAGCGACAGCTCAGGACTTAGTTGTAGGCTCATAACCCTGCAAGGTGCGAATGAAGAATGAAGGCTTAACGTTTGTTTACACTTAATTATAGCAAGGCGGCCACGCCGGGCCGGCAGCCGCTGGGCGCGGGGAAAACCTGGCGGAATTGGATCCCTGAGCACACCCCATCTGGCCAAGCAGGGGAGTACTCTAGTGGTGTCCTCAAAAGGATGTCCCCGATTGCCCTATGAGCTGGAGGAAGGGGCTGATCAGGTCGATTTGATAATGGGAAGAGGGAGCGCCTCAGCATGACAACCAAGACGGTGTTGGTCATTGACGATAGCATCATGATTCGCAAGATGGTGGCCAGCATCTTGGCCGATCAGTTCCAAGTGGTGGAGGCCAAAGACGGGTTGACAGGGCTGGAAGCGGCCAAAAAACATCACCCCGACCTGATCCTGCTGGATTTTGTCATGCCCAAGATGGATGGCTATGACACCTTGCAGGCCATCCGCCGCGAAGACAGTCTGAAAAATACTCCTATCATCATGATGTCGGGGCTGAAGGAACAGGTGACTGCCCGCATTCCTGAGCCCTTTGTCGATTTTGATTTCATCGAGAAACCGTTTGAGGCAGATGCCCTTTTGGCTCTTATCCAAAAGGTCCTCCAGGTTGCCCCTGCCGCTGCACCGGAGCCGGGATCCGAAACCAACACCCAACTGATTCTGAACCGGCTCACCGCCATCGAGACGCTGCTGATTCAAGGTACGGAAAACTTGATCCAGCGGGAGGTGGTGGCGCGGCTTTCTGGGATCAACCAACGCCTGGCGCGTCAGGAATCCCGCAGCAGCAATCTGGAGGCCCAGATCAGCAAGCTCGCCGGCGAAGTGGAGCGACATGCCCAGGGTTTGGCCTTGATCGTCAAGGAGCTGCGACAGATCCGTAAACTTCTAGGAGGATCCTGATGTCTGAGAGGGTTTTTGAGCGAGCTTATCGACACCTAGATGCGGTGACGGCTCTATTTGTGGCCGTGCTGCTGATTTCCAACATCGCCTCGACCAAGATCGTTCTTCTGGGGCCCTTTACCTTTGACGGGGGCACCATTCTCTTCCCCCTCAGCTATATCTTTGGCGACATCCTCACGGAGGTCTATGGCTATGCCCGCTCGCGACGGGTGATCTGGCTGGGATTTCTCTCGGCGGCCCTCATGTCGGTAACGTTCATGATCGTGGGATCCCTGCCTGCGGCCCCCGACTGGCCCTATCAAGAAGCCTACGACCAGATTCTGGGCCTGACGCCCCGCATTGTCCTGGCCAGCTTAATCGCCTATTGGGGAGGCAGCTTTGCCAACGCCTACGTACTGGCCCGCATGAAGGTGTGGACGCGGGGACGGTGGCTGTGGACACGCACCATCGGCTCTACCTTGGTGGGCCAAGCGGTGGACACGGGTCTGTTTGTCACTTTGGCTTTTTGGGGGGTGTTCCCTGGCCTGGACAGCTTAATACTCTCCAACTATGTATTCAAGTGTGCCGTTGAGGTGGCGTTTACGCCCCTGACCTATGCCATTACCGGCTGGCTAAAGCAGCAAGAACAAGAAGACTACTTCGATGTGGCAACCGACTTTAACCCCTTCCGCATCCAGCCTGTATCCAGGTGAGTCCATCAACTGCCCCAACGGATTTGGCTTTGAGAGGGATCCCATTTTGGTATAGTCAAAGCGTTATCCTTTCTATCCTGCTGCCGTCCGGTGTTGCCGGGAGCTTTTATCCAAGACAAGACTTTTGTGAGGGATCCGCAAGATGATGCTCGTTTTCCAAATTGCTTTGTTGGTGTTGGTGCTTTACAGCTTGCTCTTGGTGGTGGCGGTGCCAGTGCTCTACAGCTCAGCCAGCGACTGGAGCCGGGCCAAGAATGTGATTTTGGTGGGATCCCTGCTCTGGGTGCTGATGGTGATCGGGGTGGGGGTGCTGAGTTTCCTCAAGTGAAGCCGTAGAAGGGCGAGGGCCAATCCACCGAAGGTCACCTTGTGGTCGCAATCAGCGTTGCGTGGGAGCTGCACCGTGGGTGTGGCGGCCCAAAGTTTTTGTCTGGGATCCTGGACGAACTACGCACTTCCGCACCTCGATAAGCCTTAAGCTCTCTCGGTAGAGGGGATCCCATCCTCTACAATGGACGGCGAGGCGTCGGCCTTGCTTGCCATCGGTCAGGCTGTCTACAGGCCGCGCTAGTGAGCTTTGAAGGTGCTGAGGTGTTTCAACCAGCGGAGGTTTGGGTGTTGAGAGCAGTGATGAGAGCAGGGAAATGTTCGCAGGAACTTGGCCTTGCTCGGCGAGGAATGAGGCTGGCCTTGGCGGTTCTGGTGATGGGGAGCCTGGGATCCCTGGTGATGCCCCATTCTGCAGAGGCGCAGTCGGGTTTGGTGATCACCGGCAGTGAAGGGGTACCTGTCCTCAGCTATCGGCTCGATTTTGGCGGGGTTCGCAGTCGTTTGGATCGCTATCGCCTGACCATTCCCCCCCAGAATGTGGCGGTGGCAGAAGTGCAGATCAACGGGGACAGGAATTTCGATGGCCGCATCGATCCGGAAAGTGTCCGCCTGGAGGTAGAAGGCCGCCCTGTAGAGCTGGATCAAGTGTACTGGAACGAGGAGTTTCGCTCTCTAGAGGTGGTGGCCCGTCAACCCATTGCTGCCGGTCAGGAGATCCGTCTGGTGCTCTCCAATGTGCGCAACCCCTCGTCTGCCGGCA
Organism: Thermostichus sp. OS-CIW-30; assembly: GCF_054060215.1. Taxonomy (NCBI): domain Bacteria; kingdom Bacillati; phylum Cyanobacteriota; class Cyanophyceae; order Thermostichales; family Thermostichaceae; genus Thermostichus; species Thermostichus sp. OS-CIW-30. Next base: position 9,769 of record NZ_JBSSCZ010000015.1, read on the forward strand.
TCTATCGGGTGGAGGCGCGGGTACGGGGTACGGAACCCAACCCCCTCTTCCGGAATGTGGGCAACTGGCTGATTACCATTGAAGACCCAGAGCGGATTGGCTTCTGATCTATTGACCCGATGATCTGACCTACTGTCGATCTTTGCGGCGATCCTATAGGCACAGCCCTTTTGCGGGTCTGGGACAGCGACACCCAAGTTCCCGGCCAGTTGGGGTGGGATCCCTCTCCAAGTGTTTGTTCGCCGTGGTATGGGCTGCTGGAAAAAGCCGGAGTTCTGAGTTTTTCTAAGAATGGGGATTGTGCAAATCCGGCAAGTTTGGGTGGGGGAGTGTTTACCTTGTTGCTTGCTGACACCTGGTATCCCAATTGGTGGCAGGCTCTAATTTTGGGCATGGTGCAAGGGATCACCGAATTTCTGCCCATTAGCAGCACGGCCCATCTGCGGGTGTTTCCGGCTTTGGTGGGGTGGCCGGATGCGGGAGCTTCGTTTACGGCGGTGATCCAGTTGGGCAGTTTGGGGGCGGTGCTGATCTACTTTGCCTCTGACCTGCGCCAGTTGATCCTCGGCTCTTGGAAGGCTTGGCGAGAACGAGATTTTCAGCAGGAGCCTTGGCGGCTGTCGGTCGGGATCCTGGTGGGAACAGTGCCAATTGTGGTTGCCGGCTGGGCCATCAAGGCCATTTGGGGATCCCCGCCCCGCCAGTTGTGGGTGATCGCCACCGCAGCCATTGGCTTGGCTGTGTTGTTGGGCTGGGCAGAGCAAACGGGCAAACGCCAGCGAGACCTTCACAGCTTAGGCATTTGGGATGGGATCTGGGTAGGGCTGGCCCAAGCTTTGTCCCTGATCCCTGGGGTGTCGCGCTCCGGCTCGACGCTGACGGCAGGGCTGTTTCTCCATTTGCAGCGCTCGGCTGCCGCTCGCTACTCCTTCTTGCTGGGGATCCCGGCATTATTTTTGGCGGGGGTTGTGGAGTTTATCTCCGAGTTCGAGGCAGAGGCCCTGCTGCCGCAGGGGTTGGGGACGCTTTCGGCCTTCGTCTTTTCCTACTTGTCTATCGATTGGCTAATTCAGTTTTTGCAGCGCAGCAGCACCTGGCTGTTCATTGTTTATCGGATTGGCTTTGGCTTGTTTATTATCTTGGGTTTAGCGCTGGGGTTCCTAAGACCCTAATCAAGCTCAGTCAACTACAATCCACGGGGATCCCTGAGGTGGTCACTCCTTTCTGGCTGCTTTTCCCACTGAGAAGATTGGCAAAATGGGATCCCTGCCTGAGGAGGTGGAAAGTCAGATTCGCGCGTTGCCAGTGGAACGCTTAGAAGAGCTGGGTCTAGCCTTGCTGGAGTTCCAGTCGTTGATTGACCTCACCACCTGGCTTGATGGATTCAGCCATTAAAGGTTCTCCCCTTCAAAAAAGGGCTCCGTATCATACGCTGACGAATCTAAAGATTGAGCCCGTGTGTTGCAGCGCACTTGCACTTTGTTGAAGCAGATGTTAGTTTCTGCTTGAGCATCAGGCTGCAAATCCAGTCTTGCTCTTGTCGGGTGATGAACGGTAGATCCTCCTGAGAGAGTTCCTTCTAGGGATCCCTGCCCTAATTTTGTGTTGCTTGTAGCTCCAATAGAAGGATTGCCGGATCCCTGTGGGGGTCACTTGTGCCACTTGAACTGCTAGAACCAAGGCGATTATGAACGGCCTCAGGATACTGCTTATGTTGATGCTCTCTTCTGTGTTGGTGTTGCTGTGTGGGTGCAGTGGCGGGGGAGGTTCTACCCCCAGTGCAGAAGAAGAGCCCAATCCTGATCCCACTACTGGATTTGTGCCAGAAAATCCGGGTGAGGATCCCTCTCCAGATATGATCCCGGTCGATGAACTGGATAGATTGTTTCCGAATTTGCCACCGGATCCAGGGGAGGCGGGCAAGCAAACTTTGGAGGGGATTGATGCCGATGGAGATGGCGTGCGTGATGATGTGCAGCGCTGGATTTACCGCCGGTATCCCAATGATGAGCTGAAGCGGAAGGCCATGCTGCGATACGCCAAAGCTTTACAGGCAAGCATCGTGAATGTTGACAGGGATAGTCGAGACCAGGTGCGTGCAAGAGTGCTTGATGGTTTCCGAGCAGAGCGATGTGCAAGATTGGCATTCGGCGGAGTTGATCAATTTGATCTCATTGATGAGGTTGCTGAGGCAGTAAGGGAAGTGCAATTTCAAATGCTTAACACTCAAGAAAGAGTCATTGCAGATTTAACAGTTGATGCCAAGTTCTCTGGACAAGTCGTTGGCGCAGAAGAATGGACATGTACTGACCCAATTCGCTAGATTAGTGAGGATAAATGGATGTTCGGTCGAAATACTGTTCGTCTTGTTGTTTTATTGTGCTGTTGCCTGTCTGTACTGATTCTCAAGTCTTGCTCATTACCAAACAGACCAAATATTCACTCAGTTATTTCTCCCAATTTCAGCTTCAATACCGCTGCACTTGTCCTCAAGTCTAAAATTTACTATATTAACGGACTGGCAACTGAAATACGTGACGCTGAGGATAATCGTGATAGAATCATTGCTGCCATTGGAGGAAATGAAGAGAATGTATTGATCCGACTCAAAGACAATATTGGGTTCGAGCAAGACATCGCAAACTATCGGCTTGCTTACAGCATGGCTTTGGGAGGAATAACTGCGTCTGGAAATGTAACTCAAGCAGCAGACAACCCAACCTTTCAAATCGTTGCATCCATTGCACTCAAGATTCGGGAAGCACTGCCAGAACTGTCAGACCCTCAAGCGTGGCAATATGCTCGTGTTCTTCTAAAAGCCCCAAATGCAAATGATATTCTAAGGCCACTATTGCAAAGGTTTAATGTCCAAGAAACTCTAATTAATCTTCTTGGTCAAACAATGCAGAAAAAAATGAATGGCCAGGCTATTCAGAGTGGTTCCGCAGAATCGGTGCATTTGAAGATGGGGTGATGCTGCTGAAAGGCACTCGGAGCTTTGATGCAGGGGTTGGAACCCGGAATGTGGGGGTTTTGAACAAAGTGAATGCCCAGGGCCAAGTCTCGACGTTTGTGGATGATCTCCCATTTGGGGCCTTCGGAAGAGGAACTGCAGAATACCTATCCAACCTCGTTCAGGTGGGCAATAGCGTCGTTTTCACCCGGTATAGCTTCCCGGTGATTATGGCTCGGCAAAGTCGGGATTGGCTGCGTTCCTGTTGTGGTCAGGAGTTGCTGCAGGTGGATGCCACAGGGCAAACCACTCAGGTGATGGATTTGAGTGCTTTTTTCCCGCCTGGGTTTTCGCTTATCTCGGATAACTCCGCAACCAAGCTCGTCGGGCAGGAGTATTATTTTCTGGCCAATAACCAAGGGAATCCGAGTATTCTCAAGGCCAATCCCAGTCAGGGGCTAGCGGTAGTGGTGGATGGGCGGGTGATACGAGAACAAAATGGTGGAGATTCTGTACCCATCCGGGATATTGACCTACAAGGAGCCAACTTAGTGGCTTTGTTGGGGCAGAGTCGTCTTTTGGAAGATGCAGAAGGGTCTTGGCGCAGTGGGTTGGCACGGGTGTCCCCTCAGGGATCCCTGAGTCCGATTTTCCGGATCCCGCAGGATTTTAGCTTGCAGCCGGAGAAGATAGTGGTGGAGGATGCGGGCTTTGGTTTGGTGGCCTGTCCAAGGCTTTCGAGTAACCAGCCAGAATTCTATTCCTGTGCCCTTTACCGGGTGACCCCTAGTGGAGGGTAGGAGCAAGCAGGAAGGCTTGGGCTATGACTTAGAGTATTTATTCACCCGCCTGCGACACGGTATGAACAACTTCCTCCTGTTGAAGAGCTTGCAGCGCCTGGGGCAAATGCTCCGCCAGCCGTGCCGGATCCACTCCCGTTAGGCCGCGTTCTTGCGCCAGATGGACAGCCGCCTGAGCATGCCACCACACCCCCGCACAGGCGCAACTGAGCAGGGCGGGAGCGTCCAAAGGTTGACCGGCTTGAGCTCTTCTTCGCGCCACTAGGCCCCCGATCAAACCGGTCAAGACATCGCCGCTGCCACCGCGGGCCAAAGCCGGTGTGCTTTCCGGGTTCACCCAGCATTCCCCAGTGGGAGAGGCGATCACCGTCCGCGCCCCTTTCAAAACCACCACTGCTCCACTCTGGGCTGCCGCCCTTTGGGCTGCCTCGATGCGATCCCCAAGCGGGATCCCCGGAAAAAGCCGCCGAAATTCCCCCAGGTGGGGGGTGAGGATGGCCTGGATCCCTTTTTCCTGAAGGCGCTCTACCCCCATCTCCGCCAGAGCATTCAGCCCATCCGCATCGATCACCCAGGGGATCCCGGCCCAATCCCGCAGCAGGATCTCCAGCAGGGGCAAACGGGTTTCTCCCAAGCCCGGCCCCACGGCCACCGCCTGAAAGGGTTTCTCGGCAACCGGCGGCAGAGAAGGGATCCCTTCCCAGGCATGAACCAAAACCTCTGGCAAGGCGCTGTGGATCAGTCCTTTCAACTCCGCCGGCGCCGCCATCGTCACCATGCCCACCCCGCTGGCGCGGGATCCCAGCCCCGCCAACACCGCTGCTCCAGCATAGGCTGCCGAGCCTGCCACCAACAACAGGGATCCCTGGCGGTATTTGTGGGTATCCAAAGGGGGATCCGCAGGAAAGTGCTGCCAAGGCCGCAGCAACAACCGGGGAACCTCATCCTCTGGGCAGGCCCAAGGGGGGATCCCAAAATCAACGCGATGTAACCGTCCTACCCAAGGCAGAGCTGCTTCCTGCCACAGCCCCCGTTTCCAAAGGCCAAGGGTATAGGTATGGCTGGCGCGAATGCAGCAGCCCCAGACTTCCCCGGTTTGGTCGTTGAGGCCAGACGGCAAATCCAGGCTAAGGATGGGGATCCCACTGCCATTGGCCCACCCCACCGCCCCCGCCCAAGGCTCCCCCAAAGGCCGGTTCAGACCGATCCCAAACAGGGCATCAATTAACAAATCGCAATCGGCCAGCTCTTCAAGACTCTCCACAAACTCTGCCCCCAGCGCCTTGAGATAGCGGGCGTGGTCTGCCGTCAGGGGTTTGAGATCCGGCTTGCCCAGCCACACCTTCACCGACTTTTGGGCCAGCCATAGCTCCCGCCCGACCACCAACCCATCGCCACCGTTGTGCCCTGTCCCACAGAGGATGCCAATGCGCTGGGCTTGCGGAAAATCCTTCTGCAACTGAGCAACAACGGCCAGCCCCACCTTCTCCATCAGAGCGGCAACGGGCATGCCGGCAGAGAAGATCTGCTCCTCAATGCGCTGCATCTGCGCGGAACTAACCAAGCTGATGGCCGGATCGAACTGGCAACGAGAACCCATATCGCTACGCAACGCTGTTGCAACCGGCGGCATTGCTGAGGGGAGATGGCTCATGGCTAAGTTGCGCTAATCGAGCTTAGCTCTATCACATTCCCATCCGGATCCCGGACAAACACAGCCGCCCGCCCGGAAGCGCTCGGTTGCACCTCATACCCTTCCTGCCGCAGGCGAGCCTTCACCGCTTCCAAGTCATCTACCCCCAGCGCCACATGGGGATTACGCCCCCACTTTGAGGATCCCGTTCCGCTTCGCTGCCGTGGATCCATCAGCTCCTCGGCCACGATTAAATGAATTTGGGAGGAACCTACTTGATACCAAGCGCCGGGAAAGTTAAACGCAAACCGTTCCACCTTGGGGATCCCAAGCACTGTCCCGTAAAAATGTTCGGCTCTGGCCAGATCGCTTACCCAAAGGGCGGTGTGCAGGTGCTGGTAGGTTGGCTTTCGTGGAGTAGTCATCGTCTTGGCGGCGGATCTTGACCCGAGGGCTTTGCAGGATCTGGTGCAAACAGGTTTATTTTCTCGCAACAGCCAGCCAAACCTGTGAGCTAAGGTGGAGCTAGCGCACCCGCGACAACCGTATCTTTGTTTTCGCACAGGGGTTGGCCCATGGGATCCCGCACCAAGTTTTTTGGCACGGTCTTGGCCATGCTGGCCGTGAACAGCATCTACATGCAGTTGCAGCAGCTTTCCCTGAGGCTGGAGGAAAGGGATCCCGCCCCCTCTGAGCAGTCTTCTCCAGAGCCTCAAAGCAGCCAGGACTCCGTCCTGCTTCCGCGAGCGGAACGGCTGGATCCCTGGCGTCGTGTTGCCCAAGTCTTGCAGGGTCTGTGGCCCGGCGATGCGAGCTTGAAAGGACTCCGTTCCGCCAACGCGAACGGGATCCTGTCGCCAGAGTCCACGTCCCCCCTGGAGCCTTGAGTGCCAAGCTGAGAGCATGACTCTAGTCAATAATAAGCTCAACTATACTGAAAATAATGTATAATATGTTCAGTACGGATTACTACCAGTTGATCTTTCTGTTTACTTTCGAGTCTGCCAACATGGTAGCCAAAGCAAAGCAGAAAATTGGTAGTAAGACGACACGGAAACTGCGCTTTGGGTATTCTACTCAAAGCTTTGCGGGATACCGCCATTCTGTTTGGACTCCGTCCCGCTAACGCGAATGGAAACAAACAGAATGCTATCGCTGCATAGTTGAACAGTGATGTTCAGCAGTGTTCAGCGTAAATGTATCAGGGGATATGACGCTTTGCAAAGGGGATCAAACCCCGTACCATAGAGGAGCAGGTTTCTCCGTTTCTCTGTTTTCAATCCCCAGGACTCACCATGGTGCAGCCGTCAGCGACCTCTGGGCAAAAGCCGATTGTGATCGCCCCTTCCATCCTTTCAGCCGATTTCAGCCGGTTGGGGGAGGAAGTGCGGGCAGTGGATGAGGCGGGGGCCGACTGGATCCATGTGGATGTGATGGATGGCCGCTTTGTGCCCAATATCACCATCGGCCCGTTGGTGGTGGAAGCCCTGCGCCCGGTGACGGCTAAGCCCCTGGACGTCCACCTGATGATCGTGGAGCCGGAGAACTATGTGGCGGATTTTGCCAAGGCAGGGGCCGACATTATTTCCGTGCACGCAGAGTCCAGCTCCACCATTCACCTGCACCGCACCCTCAGCCAAATCAAGGATCTGGGCAAGCAAGCGGGCGTGGTGCTCAATCCGGCCAGCCCTTTGGAGCTGATCCAATACGTGCTGGATCTGGTGGATCTGGTGTTGATCATGAGTGTCAACCCCGGATTTGGCGGGCAAAGCTTCATTCCGGCAGTGGTGCCCAAAATTCGCCAGTTGCGGGCCATGTGCGATGAGCGGGGCCTGGATCCCTGGATCGAGGTGGATGGCGGCATCAAAGCCAGCAACGCTTGGCAGGTGATTGAAGCAGGAGCCAACGCCATTGTGGCCGGTTCGGCAGTGTTCAAAGCCAAAGACTATGCCGAAGCCATTCGCAGCATTCGCAACAGCCGCCGTCCCGAGCTGGTGACAGTTTGATTTGAAGGAAATTGCTCCCTTCTAAAATCCAGCTTGGCCCTGGCGCTTTGCGCCGCTGACTTAATCTGGCCCCCCACTCCCGGCTCTTCGTCCACAGAGGGGGAATGGTTTTAGCCTCACAACCTTATTGCTACGCAACACTGTTGCAACTAGCGCATAGCCGCAGTCTCTTTCTGGGCAGCGTGAGGCGCCGTCCCGCTGTTGGCAGCAGTCGTGCCCAAGCAATGGGGAGGCCCATCGACGGAGGGTGGGATGATCGGCTGGGGCAAAGTGGGGCTGAAAAAAGTCTGACAAAAAGGCACGTGGTTGCGCCGAATATCGGCAAGGTAGGGAGGAGGAATGGTGCCCAAATAGGCGCCCAGCACCTGCTGCTCGGGATCCTCTGGCAACACTTGGTAATACAACATCAGGCGATTATCGGGAAACCAGGCGCGGATAAGCCTTTGCAGGGCCTTCAAGTTGAAGCCCGGCTCTTCAGGGTTGCGAATCAGGTGCATTCCCGCCAGGCGCCCGCCGACAAAATAGGCTTGCACATAAAACCCACGGGCATAGATGGGGGGCTCCAAGGAGTTCTGAGATGAAGGGGAATCGGGCAGGTAAAGGGCTTCACCCCCAGGACGCAGTTGCCAGCGGCTCCAGCGGGGATCCTCCCGGTCGCTAGAAAGGGTCTCCCAATTGTTGGCGCGGGCGTAGCTCAAGAAGCGCTCCTCGACCATGCCCAGATAGAGCATTTCCATTTGCAAGGGCAGCCGAGCCCGGGTTTGCAACAGGGGCAGAGTGCGCACTTCTCCCTGCTTGAGCACCAAGGTCTCCCCCCGCGCCGAGCAAGGGACACCTATGAGCATAGCCATCAGCAACCCTGTTCCAATTGCCCGTCCAATCTGGCTGAGGCCGCGCCTTGCGAACAGCTCTAGCCGGAGAGGTAAAAACTGCGCCACTGGCTGCGGCTGTGGCCCATTGCCCCTCAAAACCGTCGAAGCAGGAATGTAGGATGAGATCAGCACAGCAAAAAAGCAGGGTAGTAAGTAACCGATCCTAACCCAAAGAGACAAGGTTCTTCGAGAATCTTAATCTGGTCTCTGAGGAAAGTTGCTTGCCAGTCTGCCCTGCCGATGGTTTGGGTAGCGAATGCGCATTACCCTCGAGAATGGCATTCCCGCTGCAGCAGCTTCTGACCGGACAGAATGGCCGGGATTGATCGTCATTGCCGGCCCCACGGCCACCGGGAAATCTCGACAGGCACTGCTTTTGGCCCAACGGCTGGGATCCCCGTTGTTGAATGCGGACTCTCGCCAGGTCTACCGCGAGTTCGACATCGGCACAGCCAAGCCTACCCCCGCCGAGCAGGCCCTTTGGCCCCACGAGTTGATCGACATTGTTGATCCCTGCCACACCTACACGGTGGCTGAGTTTCAGCAGGCGGCCCAAGCCCGCATCGCCGAGGCCCATCGGCAGGGACAGACTCCCATCTTGGTGGGGGGCACCGGTCTCTACATCCAATCGGTGACTGCTGGCCTAGGGATCCCTGCTGTACCCCCGCAGCCCCAACTGAGAAGACAACTGGAAACTTGGCCCCCTGAGATCCGCTACGCCTGGCTGCAGCAGTTGGATCCCGTTGCCGCCCAGCACATTCATCCCCATGACGCAGTGCGCACGCTGCGGGCTTTGGAGATCGTTTACACCACCGGGAAGCCGGCTTCCAGCCTACGGCAGGCCCATCCCCCCCACTACCCTATCTTGATCTTGGGTCTGAGCTGCCCAATGCCCCGTTTGGAACAACGCATTGCCCGGCGCACGGCGGAGATGATGGAGCGGGGGTGGATCGAGGAGGTGAAAACCCTGCGGGAGCGCTACGGGCCAGACTTACCCCTCTTGCAGACCTTGGGCTATGCGGAGATCGGCGCTTACCTGGAGGGGCGGATCCCGGAAGCCGAGCTGCAGCCCCTGATTGTGCGGCGCACCCGCCAATTTGCCAAGCGGCAGATGACCTGGTTCCGGGCCCTGCCAGGGATCCAGTGGCTGGACTGCGAAGCTGAGGATTTGCCGGAGCAGATCTGGAAGCAGGTCAAGGCTTGGATGGCAGCTCCGACCACTGTTGAAACCAGTCCCGCCGCCGCTGAGCATCGGCTTTTCGATCCGTAAGGATCTCCAACACCCGCACCCCTTGGGCAGGTAAGGGATCCAGAGCTTCGGCCAGCTCCTGCCAGCTTTCCACTCGGCGATGGGGAATGTGGTGGGCCTGACAGAGCAGGGCAAAATCCACCGCCTGGGGCGTGGCGAAATAGGGCTCGAAGGGTGGGCCCACCTCAGCGATGGGCAGCAGCTCAAAAATCCCACCCCCCTGGTTGTTGATGAGGAGAATGGTCAGGGATCCCCGCACCTGTTGGCCGAGCCGTAGGCCACTGCTGTCGTGGAGAAAGGCCAGATCCCCGGTCAGCAGCACCGTTGGGCGTTTGTGAGAGCCGTGGGCCACCCCAAGGGCGGTAGAGAGAAGGCCATCGATGCCGTTGGTGCCGCGGTTGAAGTAGGGCCGGATGCGGCGGTCGTTGGGGGGCCAAAACCACTCCACATCCCGCACCGGCGTGCTGTTGGCAATGAATAGCGGCGTCTCTGGCGGCAGGTGGCGGGCCAGCCACCAGGCTATCCTACCCTCAAACCACTCCGGCAGGTCAGCCATAGCCTGGTCTAAGGCGGTCCGGATTTGCGCTTCGGCTGTCAGCCAGCCCTGCAGAAAAGTTGTTTGCTTGGCCGGTGCTTCTGGGATCCCGGCGACCCACTCCTCTACGGCGAAAGGCAAGTGGGTGGTGGGGTTGTGCAGGGGATCCCCATTGTCGGGACGGGGATCCAACCGCCAAACGCGGGGAGCAACCTTGGCCAGGGTTTGCCGCAGCGCTTTGCTGGTGGGCAGGGATCCCAGTTGGATGACTTGCTGCGGCCAAAGCTGGGGATCATCCCGCTGCAGGATGAGGTCGTAGGTGGTGATGAGATAGGGGTTGAGGGAAGCGTAGTTCCGCAGGGGAGAAAGCCCCTCCGCCAGCACCGGCCAGCCCAAAGCCGTCGCCAAACGGGCCACTGCCTCCACATAACGCTGGGGATCCGCCGGTTGAGCCGGCCCCGCCAAGATCACCCCCCGCTCACAGCCGCGCCACTCCTGCCAAAAAGAAGCTGTCTCCGTCTGCAGAGGGCTCCGCACCGCCTGCAAGGAAGAGCCGGTGCATGGCGGAACAACTCCACGAAAAAAGGTCTTCTCAAACTCCGGATCTTCCTGCAAATGAATCAAAGGCGCAGTGCTGCCGTCAGCAATGGGAGCCAGGGGATCCCGGAAGGGCACATTCAAATGCACAGGGCCGGGGAAGGGGTAAAGGGTGCGCTCCCAGGCGTGCACTAGGGTTTGGCGCAGGTAGGCCAGGGCTTCTGGAGCCGCGCTGGGCACGGCCAATTCCGCCTGCCAGTTGGGGTAATGGCCGTAGAGCTTCACTTGGTCAATTGCTTGGCCGGCGCGACAGTGGCGCAGCTCTGGAGGCCGATCCGCCGTCAGGATCAACAGGGGAAAGCCACTTTCGGCTGCCTCAAGGAGAGCCGGGAAAAAGTGGGCGGCAGCACTGCCAGAAGTACACACCAGGGGGATGGGCTGCCGGGTTTGCTGGGCCAACCCCAGAGCAAAAAAGGCTGCCGACCGCTCATCCAGCACGGGAATTGCCTCGATGTCGGGGTGCTGGGCCAGCGCGTAGGTCAGGGGTGCTGAGCGGGATCCCGGAGACACCACCGCTAAACGGCAACCCAGCCGACTCAAGGTTTCGGCCAATAGGGATCCCCAGAGGGTGTTGAGGTTGCGCCAGTCCAGCCGCCTTGGCAGGACAAAGTTTTCAGCAGTCACATTTCAGCAGTCAGAGTGGAGACAAGGTGTTGAGATCGAATCGGGATCCCGGCGGCAAAAAGTGAATGCGGGCATTGTGCAGCCGAAAATACTCATCCGCCGCCGCCTCCTGAACGGTCGAGTACAGTTGCGTCCCGTCCACAATCGTCACCGTCCCCAAGCCGATCACCTCCATCACATCGTTGGCCTGGATCACCACCGCCGTATTCTCATCAATGCCGATACCCAAACATTGGGGATAGTGGGCCACCGCCGTAACCAGCCGCACCAGGCGATTGCGCTGATGGAAATGTTGATCGATGATGACGCGAGGCAAAAGGCCCAGGCCTGTCTTCACCGTTACAATTGCCGGCGTGGGCGGTTCTCCGCTGTAGCCGCGGGAGATCATCTGCTGCCCCAACGCAGAAGCTCCGGCGCTGGTTCCGGCAATTACCGTCTGCCCCCGCTGCCACTGCTGTCGAATGGCCTCCATCAGCTCGCTGTGGGCCAGCACCTCTGCCAGCCGCTCCTGATCCCCACCCGTAAAGTAGATGCCGGTGGAGAAGCGGATTTTCTCAACGTTATCGGGATCCCTTGCCTCCATCGGGCTGCGGATATCTAGAACTTGGAGGCTGGCCGCCCCCATCTGCTGAAAAATGTTGGCGTAGATCTCCCCCAGCACCGCCGGGATCCCAGAAGCCGCGGGCACGATGGTGATGTGGGCAGACTTTCCCCCCGCTCGGCGGAAGAACTCCCAAAGGATGTGGCGCTCATTTTCCTTATCCTCTGCTCCCCCGACGGCGATGATGTCGGAACGGGCGGTGATGGGATCCTTCACGGTAGAGCGGCTCAGGGGTTGGGCGTCGTTTGTCGGGGTGGAAGGAACTCCGTTCCACTCCAGCTCACGGTGGGCAGCAGAAACATCAGGCAAATGGGGCATGGAGCGCGAGGAAGATTAAAATGAGCACATTTCACTTTCACTATGCTACGGCTTGGGATTCGGTTTGGCGCAGCTCAATTCCAGATTTCACGGAAGAGTCAGGGGTTGGTTAGGGGTCTCAAAAGGGGGAATAATGTTCATAAGAACACCCCTCGTCTCGTCCTTCGGTTCACCCAGCAGGAGCATCCATGGCCAGAAAACCTGACGGATATCTTGTCCACATCATGCTGGAAGGTGGACAAACCATGCAGGTACGGGTCAAAGAAGCCAGAGAATACACCGAGCTGATCAACAACCTCATGGTGGGCGGCGAAGAGTTCATCACCTTGCCCAAGCAAATGGACAATGAGTACATGATCGTGCGTCCTCAACGGGTGTCCGGCGTGTCGGTGGAGGCGATCTACGCTTCCAGCGTTGGCATCGACCTATAGAGCCTATAGAGCAGACCAAGGTCAGGGATCCCTTGAGTATCGCCGGGCTGACAACGCAAAGCCCCCACCACTAGGGGCAGGGGCTGCCAGAGGACTAGACCCCGCAGGATTTAGAACCTCAGTACCGACAGGTTAGCTTTGCGGGGGCAGGATCACCTTGTCGATGACGTGGATCACGCCGTTGGAAGCTTCAATGTCGGCTGTTACCACATTGGCATCGTTGACCTTGACACCATCAGCCAAAGAGATTTCCACAGGGGATCCCTCGACCGTAACCACTTCCCCAGCTTCCAAAGAGGTAGAGAGAACTTTGCCGGGCACTGCATGGTAAGTGAGAAATCGAAAAAAGTCCCCGAAAAAGATGTTTCTACTGCCCCAAGATGCTTTCTTACAAAGGCTGCGGGGGTATCTTCCACTAAGGTTAGATTTGCAACAATCATCGCAGGGTGGTGGTGAGCAATCCAAAACAGGCTGAAAAAGGATCCCTTGAGGCTGAGGGATCAGTTACGTTTGTCTGCATCTATAGTCATTCTGATTCAAACTAAAACGCTGCACCCACACCTGAAGCGTTGAATGCGCGGGGCTGGAAGACTTTTCTTGGTAGCTCAGGCGTCTCACTCTAACCTGAAACGACTGTACTGTTTTGTTTGCTCGAGCTGTCTATCCAGCGGCAGCACAAAAAATAACACCCTCACGGTGCCGAGCAAAGGGATAAATGAGTTAACGAGCTCGTAATAATCCTGGCAGTTGTGCTTACTCTTCTTCCGGCTCGAAGTCTTCGTCGTAGTCGTCCCCGATCAAATCGTCGATATCGTCGATGTCTTCTTCCAAAATCATCTCAGGGACCTCAATGGGCTGCTCGATCAACCGGCCCTCTTTGCGCAACCAGTCAAGAATGGAGAGGCTGCTAGGAGAGGGCACCACCGTTGGCGGTTGATCGCGGGGTTCTTCGCGCAGAGAGGGATTGTGGTAGTACATGCCGTACAGAAGGCAGCTATCGACGAGGAATGAGCCCGGCTTGGGCTAAGCCCCTCTCAACAGAGGGACGCGGGCTTTTCATCAGCCGTTTCTTAGCTTAGCCTACGCCTGCCACTCCTGCAAAAAGCGGTGCAGCACCCGCTCCAGTTCAACAGCCCGCGCTGCCTTGAACAGCAGCCGATCCCCGGCTTGCACGTGATGGAGCAAGATTTCCAGCAGTTCGGATACCTCCTCGCAGCGTTCTGTCTGGGCTGCCGGTTTTTGGTCGAGCAGCGGTTGCATTTCTCCTTCGGGATCCAAGAGCAAGATCCGATCCAGCCCCAGAGGGGCAGCCGCCCGACCCACCTCTGCATAGAGCTGAGGCGCATGCTCTCCCAACTCCCGCATCGGGCCGAGAATGGCCCAGCGCCGTTTTCCCGGGGTTTGGGCCAGCAGGTGTAGAGCCGCGATCATCGCTTCCGGCGAGGCGTTGTAGGTTTCGTCCCAGATTTCCACATCTCCTGCCAGCTTGAGATGGCGGTTGCGCCCCTCCAGAGGGGTAGGCAAGGCGATGGGTTCTCGGAGCCGCTCCCAATCCAGCCCCAAGCTGCGCAAAGCAGCCAGCACCCCCATCCAGTTGAGGGCATGGTGTCTTCCCGGCAAGGGCACCGGCAGCGTTAGGCCCTCCACGGTTACCGTTTGGGCTTGGGGATCCCATTCTCCTCGTAAGTCCCCCTGATCCAGGCCATAGGTAAGGGTTTGTCCCGACCACAGGCTGGCGGCGGTAGACAACAGCAAGGGATCTTCTCCATTCAGCAGAGCCACCCCCTGCCCTAGCTCCTGCAGCAGCTCGCACTTGGCAGCAGCAATGGCCGCGCGGGATCCCAGTCTGCCGATGTGGGCGGTGCCAATATGGGTGATCAAGGCGTGGGTGGGCTGAGCCATCTGAGCCAGGCGGCGAATTTCTCCGGGGCCTCGCATGGCCATTTCCAGAACCACAAACTGATGCTCCGGTCGCATCTGGAGCAGGGTTTGAGCAACCCCGATGTCGTTGTTGTGGTTGGCCTCACTTTTGAGAACTGTGCCGTAGCGGGATAGGGCAGCCGCCAGCATTTCCTTGGTGGTGGTTTTGCCTGCTGAGCCCGTGATGGCTACTACGGAGGGGGGAAACTGCTCCCGCCAGCCTCTGGCAATGCGCTGGTAGGCAGCTAGGGTATCTGAGACTTGAAAATGGGGCCCAGCCACCGGACGCTGGCTGATGACGGCAACGGCCCCCCTTGCCAAAGCTTGTGGAATAAAGTTGTGTCCATCAAACCGTTCCCCCCGCAGCGCCACGAAGACTGAGCCTGGCTGGAGTTGGCGGCTGTCGGTGCAAATGGCTTGGACGGGAAGACCCAACAAATGGGGATCCCCCTGCAGGGGAGTTTGCAGCAGGTCAGCCACAGTTCGTAAGGTCAGCATCGGGCAGAAACTCCAATTCGCCTACAGCCTCTTCGTCTATGGTCATTTCAGACCCGATTGAGACATTTCCCAAGCGCTCCCCCTCACCCCCAGCCCCTCTCCCAGGGGGAGTCAGCCCTCACCCCCAGCCCCTCTCCCAGGGGGAGAGGGGAGTTGGGGATAGCTGTACAGCTTTTTTCAGCGTTGTTTACCACAGCCAGTGTCAATCAATCTCTTGCGTGGGAAGGCTCCCGCTTGGCTACGGAACTCCCATGAAGTCGGAAAAAGCTGTAAACCCAGTTCCTGGGCAACGCCAATACACGACTGGGTATAGGAAGTTGTCAGCTGGGTTGCAGCGTTTCGATCCCAGTCGGGAGGGCGATGATTGCCTCTTTGGCCATGCCGATGAACAGGCCATGTTCCACAACCCCCACCGTCCCCTTGAGTTGATCGGCGATCTTGGCAGGATCCGCCATGGGGCCGAATTGGCAGTCGAGGATGTAGTGCTGCTCGTCCGTCAAGTAGGGATCCCCGTTGGCATTCCGCCGTAAGGTGGCTGTGCACCCCAGAGCCTCTACCCGCGCCAAGGTGGTTTTCCAGCCAAAGCGCACCACCTCTACCGGCACCGGGAAGCGAATGCCCAACTGCGCGACTTTTTTAGAGGCATCGGCGATGATGATCAGCTCGGCAGCGCTGGCCTCCACCAACTTTTCCCGCAACAGGGCCCCTCCTGCCCCTTTGATCAGGTTCAGGGATCCCACTTCAATCTCGTCGGCCCCATCGATGGCCAGATCCAGGCGCGGCTGCTCTTCTAGGGTAGCCAGCGGGATCCCCAGGGAGCGGGCCTGTTCAGCCGTGCGCTCCGAGGTAGGCACGCCGATAATCTGGAGACCTTCGGTTTGCATCCGCTCTGCTAGGGCGCTCACGGCAAAGGCGGCTGTGGATCCCGTGCCCAGCCCCACCACCATCCCCGACTGCACCTTTTGAACCGCGGCTCGGGCTGCTGCTTGTTTCAGATCATCTAAAGACTCGGTCCCGCTGACGCGAAGGGTAGTCATTCCCAGCTCCTCTCCCGTGGATGAAGATCCTACCAAAGTGCTTTGCACCGCTACCGCCCGCTCCAGCTAAAACCCTCCGGCGCTGCCACCACTTGGCCAAAGAGATCATAGGGCTCAGCGCGGGTGATCTGCACCGGCACCAGGGATCCCAGGGATCCCTGCCCCTGCACATACACCACTCCATCCACCTCGGGGGCAAAGCGGGGGGAACGGCCAATCCACTCGCCGGTTCTGGGGTTTTCCTGCTCCAAGAGAACGGGAACCACCCGGCCTACCTGCTCGCGGTTGCGGCGGAAGGTGATCCCCTGCTGCACCTGCATCAGGCGGGCACGGCGCTCCTGTTTGACGGCCTCTGGAACCTGATGGGGGAGGTGGTAGGCAGGGGTGCCCTCTTCGGGAGAAAAGGTAAACACCCCCACATGGTCAAACTGATGGCGCTGGACAAAGTCTAGTAGATGCTGGAAGTGCTCCTCCGTCTCCCCAGGAAAGCCGACGATAAAGCTGGTGCGCAGCACGGCATTGGGCAACGCCTGGCGCAGCCGCTCGATCACCCGGTCGTTGACCTGCCCTTGCCAGGGGCGATTCATGGCCTTGAGGATCTGCGGATGGCTGTGCTGTAGGGGCAAATCCAGGTAAGGCAAGAAATTGGGAGTTTCTTGGATGGCCTCCACCACTGCAGGCGTGACGCCGGTGGGGTAGGCGTAGAGCATGCGGATCCAGGGAATGGGGATCTTGCCCAGGGCGCGAATGAGATCTGCCAGCCGCGGCTCCCCGTAGAGATCGATCCCGTAGTGGGTGGTGATCTGGGAAATTAAAATCAGCTCCTGCACCCCCTCTTCGGCCAGCTGTTCTGCTTCCCGTAGGATCGACTCGATGGAGCGAGAGCGTTGGTCGCCCCGCAAGTGGGGGATGATGCAGAAAGAGCAGCGGTAGTTACAGCCCTCGGCTACCCGCAGGTAGGCCACCGGCGCGTGGGTGGTGCGATAGCGAGGTACGGTCTCGTCGGCAATGTAATCCAGGCTAGAAGTAACGGCATTGACCCGCTCTCCCCGCTCCACCCGCTCGATGATTTGGACGATCTGGTGATAGTCGCCCGTACCCACGATAGCCACCGCCTCCGGGATCTCCTGCAGCAGCTCCTCCTGGAAGTGTTGCGCCAAGCAGCCGGCAATGATGATCTTTTTGCCTTGTACCGCCAGCTCCATCAGGGTACTGACCGACTCCCGTCGCGCTGCCTCGATGAAGCTACAGGTGTTGACAATCACATAGTTAGCGCTCTCTTCGTCCCCATCCACCCGGTAGCCCGCTTGGGCCAGCAGGCCCAGCATGTGCTCGGTGTCCACCCGGTTTTTCTCGCAGCCCAGGTGTAAAACGGCAACCGACGCCTTTGTACGCTGCACCGCTGTTCGCGTAAGCGGGACGGAGTCCTTAACGGATGGGAAACTGGAGACGGTCGCTTCTAACCCATTCATGGACTGAGCATCAAAAAGGGGGCAGCTTGCCAGAGGCTTATCTATTCTAGTTGAGGGCCGCATCAGCGTTGCGGAGCAATAGAGCCGTAGCCACGGCCAACGCGGTGGCCGCCCAACTGTAGGGATCCCCGCCAGCCGCCGTCGAAAACAGAGGTGCCCGTCCATAGCCCCGCAGGCGCAAAGCCTGATAAACCCTCTGCGAGCGCTCGTAGCTGCGAACCAACAGGGTGCCCACCGAAGCGGCCAGAAAGGGCAGATCTTGTCTTAGAGACGGCCCAGGACGCCACAGGGATCCCCGCGGTCGCCAACCCCTCAGCCGGGCTGCCCGTTGCATCTGCTGCCACTGAGCGGCCACCTCCTGCAAATAGCGCTGGGTGAGCCAGGCCAGTTCCAGCAGGAGGTCTGGGATCCCCAGGGCCCGCAAAGCTGCCAACAGTTCCGATGTGGGAGTGGTCTCCAGCAGCAGCATCGTGAGGGCAAATAGGGCCAGCCCTCTCCCCCCAATGCGAAGCGCCATCTGCAGCCCCTCCCAACGCAGAGCCAGGGATCCCCAGCGCCACAGGATGGTTTCCCCCGCCCAGAAGGGTAGGATCCCCATCAACCCTGCCACCAACAGCCCTGGGGCTGCCAGCCGCCTCAGCCCGAGGCTCCAAGGCAATCCCGACAGGCTCCACAGTCCAGCCACCAGCGCCCAGATGAGCGGCAAGAGGGCCAGGCACCTCACCGAGGCGAAAGCCGCCATCAGCGCCATCAGGCCCAGCACCTTGGGCAGAGGTTGCCACCGGTGCAGCCAGGAAAGGGGTTTGGAGGGGTGAGGATGGGATTGTTGACCGCGCCAGCAGCAAGGGATCCCTGAGCCGGCTTCATCTCTTGCCATAGTCTCCCAGCAGCGCCGGTTGTACCCGCTGCAAAAACAGCACCACCCAACTGGCGAACAACCCCTCCACCACCATCAGGGGGATGTGGGCCACCACCAAGCTCCCAAGAGCCAGGCGACCGGCTTCTGTGGAGAGGATCCCGCTGCCAGCGTCAACCACAGCAGCCATGACCACCCCGTAAAACAACAGCACTGCTAGACCCACCCCAACCGCTCCCGCCAAGAAGGCAGACACTCCGGCCCCCATCACCCGACGGCCTGCCCGAAAAATCCCACCGGCCAGGAGCGCCGGGATCCCCATAATGGCGGCGTTGATGCCCAATGTGGTCAGGCCCCCATGGCCAAAGGCCACCGCCTGAAAAAACAAGCCCACTACAATCGCCGGATAGGCCAAAGCCCCCAACATCAGACCCATCAACCCGTTCAGCACCAGATGCAGGCTGGCCGGGGGAAAGGGCAGGTGAATCGAAGAGGCCACAAAAAAGACAGCCGTGAGCAAAGCCGCTTTGGGCAACTGGTCGCGACAGCGTTGCGTAGCAATATGGCGGGGATCCCGTTCCCACCAAGGACATTGCTCCGCAACGCTGGCGCGACGGAGAAGCCGCAAGCTGTAGCTGGTGATCAGGGCGGTGATGCCATAACCCCCTAGCCAAAGCGGTGCCGGCAAAATGCCATCGCTGATGTGCATGGTCAGTCCTACTCCAGAGCAGAGGAGCCAGCCTGGGAGCCTGAGATTCCTGACCCTGGAGATCCCGAAACCGGTGGGCTCTCCACCGCTGCGTAACCAGATTGACGGGGCCTGGAGAAGAACAGAGCTGTGCCCAGACAGCCCCAAATGACACAGGCGGCCATAACCCCCCGCTGCAAAGGCCCAAAGGGTGGGGAAGCGCTGGGGATCCCTTCTGTCTGAGGGAACTCCTCGCCCACCGGCACATTGACCAATACCCCATGCCCGGCCTGGCGAATCCGCACCTGCCAGAGGCCCGTCAGGTTGGGATCCGGCTGCAGCAGAAATCGTCCCCGCGCATCCGTCTGTCCCTCCTGCCAAGGGGTAGTGGGATCCGTTGGCGCAAATACCGTCACCCGGGCGGATCCCATCGGTTCCCCAGAATCGTAGCGGGCCTCGATCTCAAAAGCGGGAACAGCCCGAAGAGAGGCTTCCACCCCATGGGCCCAAGCCGGAGCAGGCTCAAGCAAGCCAAGAAGCAGTAGCAAGCAAGAACGAGAAAGGATCCAGGGTTTTGGTCTGTCCATGGGCGGCGAAGATGGGGTCAGCAACTGCTTGATCTCCAGGAGATCAGAGGCAAGAACTCTGCCCTCCTAGCACTGAAAGCAGATCCCCCGACGCACTTCACCATTGCTCCGCGCTGCCAGCACGGTCGCGTAAACAAGCTGCAGCCCCAGCATAGCTTGGCATCGGTACTGTTCTACCGAAACACAGCCTTCCCGGTCGTCACAATCCCCCACCAGGGCATCTGTAGGGCTATGCCTATGGCAAGGGCTACTCCTGCGCCAGATTCCCCGCCCGCACCCAACCTTCCTGCCCATTCTGACGGCGGATGCGCTGCCAACGACCATCTTCGCTGAGGCCCAGCACCGTCACCACCTCGTTCATGGGCACACCACCAATGTAGGTTCCCTCCCGCTCTGGAGTGGCCCGCAGCGCCAGGCCAATGGGCTCGATCACCCGTCCCTGCCCACCTACTGCCACCATGGGGGGTCGAGCCGGCAAAGGAGTTAATTCAGGGTTGGGTTCAACCGTGGGAGCTGTAGAAGTTGAAGCTGAAGCACCATCCACAGGGCCCAAATTGCCGGCGCGCACCCAGCCCTCTTGTCCGTTCAACTCCCGCCGCACCCGTTGCCAACGACCATCGGCGCTGTACTCCAACACCGTCACCGTTTCCCCCACCACAATTCCCCCTTGGTAGGCTCCATCGGCAGAAGGTTGGCTGCGGATTGCCAGGCCAATTGGCTCGATCACCCGCCCGCGGCTGCCGGGGGGAAATCCCTCAGGGTCAACAGTGCCTGCAGCAGGGCCAGAGGGGGGAGAGGGAAAACTGGCTGGGCGGGGCAAGGGATCCAAGCGCACCGCCTGCGGAAATTGAGGCGGGGCAGGGGGGGCCAACATGGGGGCGACGAGCTGCCACAACTGCCAAGCCAAGGCGGCCAGAGCCCCAACCGAGACACTCACCACCACCAAGGTGCCCAAGGGAAAA
This sequence comes from Thermostichus sp. OS-CIW-30, assembly GCF_054060215.1. Taxonomy (NCBI): domain Bacteria; kingdom Bacillati; phylum Cyanobacteriota; class Cyanophyceae; order Thermostichales; family Thermostichaceae; genus Thermostichus; species Thermostichus sp. OS-CIW-30. The sequence goes on from NZ_JBSSCZ010000015.1 coordinate 30,408, forward strand.
CCGCCAGAAGCAGGAGAAGAACGGCCTCGCATCGGGTAGTTAGCCATCCGAAATACCTTCCCGCAATGCTGCAGGCAAGAATCCGCAGAGAAGATGGGATCCCCGTCAAAACCGGGGATTTACGAAAGCCAGAGCACGACTGCTGCGCAACGCTGACGTGATTGCATCCCAATGTATCGTGTTCCGCAGCGCTCTTGCTAGGCCTGTGCAGAGGAATCGCAACGCTGACGGGGCGACGCGACCCCAGAGGGCAAGGGCGTCGGAGATTAGCTTCTACTTATTGGTGTTGGTGAACTTATTCTGCCAGTCGGTCGTCAAAATCTCTCGGCCAAATACCCATCCTGCCAGAAGGAGGGGCAATGCCAAGCCCAGAAAGCCAAAAAGACTGACCACCTGAGCCACTTGCCGCTGGGCTTGTTTTCTCCTGGGATCCGGGATGTTGTTAGCAGCCAGCACCACTTTAGAACAAAAAGCCACCACAACCGCCCCCACCGGCCCCAAAACCAAAGAGGGCCACAGCCAAGCCGCCACTTGCGAGAATGCGTAGGCTCCAGTGAATGGGATAATCACGAAACAAGCCAGCTCCAGGATCCCCCACGTGAAGAGGGCCAACCAGACATCTTTGCGGAAGACTTCATCGGGATTGGTGTACATAGGCCTCCAGGATAAACCGCCCACACTAAGGCCAGACCTCGAGACAGGAACGGAAGCGCCACGGCCTCCAGATTAACTCCAGGTGCTAAGGATCTTGCTTGACGGATCCTCCTTACGCTACTTTTCCCCTTGGGCAACTCAGTAAGATAATGCCCAAGATTCTTGGATAAGCCTCCGTTAATTTGGAGAGAAGGGCAGCCTTGACAAGGATGAACTCCCCCTGTGACCCCATACGTAAAGACTTGAAATAAGATTTAAGTGTTCAATCACTCATGAATTGCCTGCGCCTGTGGCCCTTTCCGGCCGAGGTTGGGGTCAAGCTTGCCCTGTTGAGAGGGCTCTTTATTCACCCGCGAGCCGAGGGCCCATCACCTCTGCACGATTGTTGCCCATGAGCTGCCGAAGGGATCCCCACACCCCAACGCCCTGCAACCTTGTCTCCTGCTGACTTCGAGAGTGCCAAGCTGCCATGTCACGCATCCTCATCATCGATGATGATCCCAGCATTTGTGCTCTACTGCAGCGGTACTTGCAGCGGCAGGGGTATTCGGTTGAGGTGGCGATGACGGGGGCCGAGGGCTTACAGCAGTTGCGCGCTTTTCAGCCGGCCTTGGTAATTTTGGATCTGAACTTGCCGGATGTGAGCGGCTACGATCTCTGCCAGCAAATGCAAAAAGAGACCGGCGTGTACGTGTTGATGTTGACCAGCCGCGTCAGCCCTGCTGATAAGTTGCACGGATTCCAGTTGGGGGCAGATGACTACCTGACCAAGCCCTTCAGCCTGCCGGAGTTACAGGCGCGAGTGCAAGCCATTCTGCGGCGGCAACGCATGAAGACCGAAGTTGCCAGCGCACCGGTCTTGACCTTTGCCTCTTTGGTAATCGACCCGGAAACCCGAGCAGTCATCCGCGAGCAGCGCCTGATCAACTTAACAGCACTGGAGTTCGATTTGCTCTATGCTATGGCTCGACATCCGGGGCGGGTTTGGCGACGGGCTGAGCTGATTCAAGAGGTGTGGGATTTTAACCACGAGGGAGATGAACGGGTGGTCGATGTCCACATTGGCCAAATTCGCAAGAAACTAGAGACTGATACCAGCCAACCGGAGTTGATCCGCACCGTGCGTGGAGTTGGCTACAAGTTTGAGCCCCCCGCTCCGAAGGAGGGATGGGGAGAGGAAAAACCTTAACCCCCAAATAACTCTCCCCTCTTCACGTTGGGAGAGGGGCCAGGGGTGAGGGCCCGTTAATCCAAGCGGCGGCCTGTCAAACGCACAAAAATGTCTTCTAAGTTGGCCGGGCGCACCATGAGGCCGGTTTTGTCAGGTTCAGCTTCCAACTGCCGCTGAGCTTCCGCCAAGCTGGGGAAAAAGGTGTACTCCACCTCCCGGCCAGGACAGGATCGCACCAGCAGGGCCTCTCCATACTTGGCCCGCAGTTGCTCGGTGCTGCCCAACTCGATTAACCTTCCCCCATCCATGATGCCAATGCGGTCGCACAGCTCTTCTGCCTCCTCCATGTAGTGGGTGGTAATCAGCAAGGTCATGCCCTGCCGATTGAGATCCCGCAAGATCTCCCACAACAGCCGCCGCGCCTGGGGATCCAACCCGACGGTGGGCTCGTCCAAAAACAAAATCTGGGGGCGATGCAGTAACGCCCTGGCCACCTGCAAGCGTCGTTTCATTCCCCCTGAGAGGGTTTTCACTTTGTCTTGCCGGCGATCCGCCAGCCGCACATACTCCAGCCATTCATCGATGCGCCGTTGCCGCTCTGGGTTGGGGATGTGGTGCATACGCCCGTGGAACTCCAGGTTTTCCCAAACGGTCAGCTCTGCCTCTAGGGTGATAGGCTGCAGAACTACGCCAATTTGCTGCCGCACCGCCACCGGATCCCGCACCACGTCATACCCCCCCACCCGGATGGATCCCTGGCTGGGTCGGGTAAGGCTAGTAAGCATGCGGATGGTGGTGGATTTGCCGGCGCCGTTGGGCCCCAACAGGGCAAACACTTCCCCCTGGGGGATCTGCAGGCTCAAATCTTGAACGGCAACCTGCTGCCCAAAGCGCTTCCACACCCCCTGCATTTCCACCGCCACCGTCTTGGTTTGGGGCAAGGTTGGGGCCGTCGAAAGAGCTGTCACAGTCTGCTCCGGTAAAGTGTAAAGAAATCTTTATTCTCCAGCATACGCCAGCCGTGTCAGCAAGCTGCAGGTCTTATCAGGGATCCCTGCCCTTGGCAGTAGTTTATGCTATCCCTTCAAGTCTTCCGTGGCTGTGATCTCGTTCCCTGTGGTTTTTCTCCAAGCTCTGCAAAATAGTGCACATTGCACCTGAAGGGTGAGTTACGTCCGCAGGGCAGGGCGTGATCGTACAGCAGATAGGGGAAGTCGCACTAAATAGCTAGTGCTGTATCTGTACGTACGGGTAACAATAAAGACACAAGCTTGAGCGGGCTGACTGTTCGGCTTGGGGCTTTTTCTTGGTGAAGTGACTTCCCTTCAGCGCCCACCGATACCCTCTACTAACCAATGTAAGGAAAATGCAGAGCAAAGACCGATTCGACCAAATTGACTTCCGGCTGGATCGCCTGGTTGGGGCTGTGTTGACCCTGGCCGAGACCGTCAGCTTCGTCAAGGATGACCTAACCCATCTGAAAGCCATTGTTCAACAACAGGTGCTGATATCCCAGGAGCAGAGCACTTGGCTGGGAGAGTTAAAGGCAATATGTCAACAGCAAGCCGATACAGCTCGTCGCCAATCTGAGATGATTGAGCGCATTATTGCCCATCTCCTGCCCACTCAGGATCCCAAGTCTTGAAGGATCAGAGGGCAACCTGGGGGCGTGCCACAATGGCAGCAGAGCTGAGGTTTTCCACCGTTGGAGTGCCAGGTTGCAGCAGCAGGACAGGGTTCTGTTGAGGCTGAGGAGCTGTTTGCTTTCTTTCGTTGCCGACGCTTGCCTTACCTGGATCGCTTTGGCCCTCAAGAGGCCAAGCTGCCGCCGGACAACCTGCTGGAGCAATGGCGGCGGGATCGCCAAGCCCTGGCAGCCGCTGTGTTTGAGCGATTCCCCGGAGAACAGGTTGCGCCGGGCAATGAAGCTCTCTTGGCAGCCATGGCCGACGGGGCGGAGCGGATCTACGGCGGACGGATTGCCGCAGAGCTGTTTTGGCAACCGCAGGAAGATCTCAACTGTACTGCTGAGGCAGAGCTGTTGCAGCTTGCTTCTGAACCTGTCCCTCACTCCTCCTCTCCAAGGGATCCCATCCCTGCCCCAGAAGACTGCGAGATGGTGCCCGCTCTTGCGTTGCCGCCTGAAGCTGTTCCAGAGGGACGTTCAGTTTGGGTGAGCAGCTCCCTGGATCTGCTGATTCGGGATCCCGCTCTCGTTGGCAGAAGTCGCCACGCCGCCCGATCCTCTTACCTGCCGGTTCATATTCGTATCGGCAAACGCCCCAAACCGGAATACGAATTGTTGCTGGCTTTGCAGGCAGAGTTGCTCGGATCCCTGCAGGGAAACGTTCCCAAGCGGGGCATTTTGATCCTGAAAGATGGGAAGTGGCACCCCGTCCACCTGAGCCGCCGACGAGCACAGGTGCGGCAATTGCTGCAGGAGTACCTGCACTCCCTCAACCAGCCGGAACCACCGCAGGTGTTCATGGCCCGCAGCCGCTGCCATCTTTGCCACTGGCGGGAGCATTGTCGGCAGTTGAACGCCGCCGCTCAACCCCTCAGCCTGCTGCCGGGCGTAACGGGATCCCGCTATCCCCTTTTGCAAGAGGCGGGGATCCACTCGATTGAAGCCCTGGCCAACGCTCAGTTGGATAGGTTGCAAGCCATTCCCAAGTTGGGATCCGGCGTGGCCCTGCAACTGCAGCTTCAAGCCCGTGCCACCCTCAGCCGGCAGCCTCTCTGGATTCAATCCCCCCCGGAAACCCTGCCCACCACACCCGTAGAGCTGTACTTCGATATCGAGGCGGATCCCCGCCACAACGTCGCCTATCTGCTGGGGCTGCTGGTGGTGGAGCAAGCCGAGGGGAAAAAGGTTGCGAGCTATCACAGTTGCCTGGCCGCCGAGCCGCGGGAAGAAAGGCAAGCTTGGGAGCAATTCTTGCAACTGGCACAACGCTATCCTGACGCTCCCATCTACCACTTTCACGGCTTTGAAGTGCAGACCTGCCGACGGCTGGGGGAGCAATACCGCACGGATCCCCGACAGCTGCGGCAGTTGTTGCAGCGCTTTGTGGATTTACAGGCCTGGGTGCAACGCTCGGTGGTGTTACCGATTGAGAGCTATTCCCTGAAAAACATCGCCCGCTGGTTGGGGTTTCAGTGGCGTCTGCCGGATGCCAATGGCGCCCAGTCCATTTATTGGTATAGCCAATGGCTGGAAACTCGGGAGCGCAGATATTTGGAGCACTCGATTATCTACAACGAGGATGACTGCCGGGCTACCCACCGCCTAAAAGACTGGCTGTCCCAAGGAGTCCTCCATGCCGAATGATGCGAATAAATTGACAAAGACGGCCTATCCCCAGCCGCAAATGCCGCAGCTTGCGCCGCCAGTCTTGTGGCCAGTTGCTGAGGTTTCGTTTAGAATCAGGCAGGACTGTTTAGTTTATCAGGGGAATCCCATGCTGTTGAAATCTCATGAATCTCCTCGCCATCAGGGCAGAAACCGTCGCGGTCGTGGGGGATCGGCACGCAAGCGCCAACTGGACAAACGGAACCGCGCCTTGATGCAACGATTACGACAACGAGAGCAAGCTCTCAACTCTCGATCTTCTCGGCAGGGGCAAGTTAACCCTGCCTTTTTTGTGCTTGCTTCTCCTTGGCCTGGCTACGAGGGATCCCGCTTGGCTGCCTGATCCGCCCATTTCTTTCATGGCATCGAAGAATCGAAGAGTTTGCTTCTTGCGCCTTCAAGACAAAGACTGCACCCCTGCCGATAGATGCGGGTTTTGGCTGCGGGGCTCTGGATAGGTGGGAAACTCTCGGTCAATAGCGTAAACGGCTCAATTCCCGTCGCAGTCAGGATCGGGATGACAGGATTTGAACCTGCGGCCCTCTGCTCCCAAAGCAGATGCGCTACCAAGCTGCGCTACATCCCGGCTTAACTTTTGTGATTATGCCAGATCCCCGCCTCCGATGCACCCCTAAGCAGGGATCCCTCGCTCAGATCAACAGGGGAACAAAAGAATCTGTCCGCTTCAGCTAGAGCCCGCAGGAGCCCCGCACTCTACATTAGTGGCTAGTGACTAGTGGCTAGTCACTACCCACTCACCACTATCCAGGGTCAGTGCCGAGAGGAATGCGGCCTTCCTTGATGAAGTACAATCGGCGCATGACCCAAGCCCTGACTGTAGCTTGCAAGCTCAAGGTGTCCCAGTCGCAGGCCGCAAAGTTGGATGCGACAATGGATGCCTTTGTGCAGGCGTTGAACTGGGTCAACCAAAACACACCAGAAAAAGTAGTCAACGCAGTCAAACTCCAATCCCTTTGCTATTACCAGATTCGCGCTCGGTTTGGCTTGTCCAGTAATCTGGCCCAGCAGGTCTGCAGACGGGTGGCAGGCGCTCGCAAAGTGGCGAGACAGCGCAACCGTCCAGTTAAAGAGTTCAAGCGTAGGTTCGTTACCTACGATGCACGTATCTTCTCGTTTCGCGAGAAAGACTGGACAGTGTCGCTTGCCACGGTTGATGGAAGAGAACGCTTTGAGCTAGCCATTGGCAACTACCAGAGGGGAATGCTGGCTGGCTCTAACCCCAAATCGGCCACCCTAGTCCAGCGCAAAGATGGCTCCTACTACATCCAGATTTGCGTAGAGAAAAAACCACCCAAGCAACAAGATACCGACAAGGTGATCGGGGTGGATTTGGGAAGGATAGATATCGCTCATACCTCAGAGGGGAAGAACTGGAATGGACAGCAGTTAAACAAGGTACGAGACCACTACTCCAAGCTGAGGGCGGCACTCCAACGCAAAGCCAGTAAGGGCACACGCAGTTCGCGGCGCAGATGCAGAGAACTGTTGCAACGGCTGTCTGGCAAGGAGAGGCGCTTTCAAGCTTGGGTGAACCACAGTATCGCTAAGAGCATCGTTAAAACAGCAAAATCTCTTTCTGCCTGCATTGCAATTGAGGACTTAAGCGGCATTCGAGAACGCACCAATCAACACCCCCGCAGTCGTGAGGAGCGGCGGCGTAGCAATAGCTGGGCGTTCTACCAGCTGCGGCGGTTTATCGAATACAAGGCTGTGAGGGCGGGTGTCAAAGTGGTAGCTGTCCCTGCGGCCTATACCTCGCAGATCTGCCACAAGTGCCTGCATATTCATCCCGACTCCGCTCAATCCTATCGCAAGGGTAAGCAGTTCAAATGCGGGCACTGCGGTTGGGAAGGGGATGCGGATTTTAACGGTGCGAAGGTGATTGCGCTTTTGGGGGCTGCTGTAAACCAGCCTAGAGGTTCGTGGTTGGCTTGCCAACTGCAGGGCTACCAAAAGCCCGCCCTGTACTGCGAAGCAGTCAGGGTCGGGTAGTTTACGACTTGAGCATCTTGGCCGGCATGACAATGAGGGTATTCCCCTGTCGCTCCACCACGTAGAGCTCCTGTCCGGCTTGGATTTCTAGGTTGGGAATGCTGCACTTGGCGTTCCAGGTGGAACCCAGATAAGAAACCCGCCCCCGTTCGCCTGGGGGAATGGGGGTGATTGCCCGCGCCTCGCGAGATTCCTCTACCTGAACCGATCCATGGGGCACCAGACGGCGGCTGAGGATAATCAACACCACCGATGCCCCAATCCAGCTGGCAAATTGTACCCAGATCGGCAGCCCCAAATAAGCCAAAAGCCCCGCCAAGAGCGCCGCCAGCCCCACCGAGCTGGCAACCAATTCTGGCAAAAACAATTCGGCAGAAATGAGGACTAACCCGATGATGATCCAAGGCCAAACCATAGAATCCAGGGATCCCACCTAACTCAGTATGGCTCAAAACCCCTGGATCCTCAGCAGGGATCCCTTGTCCTTAGGGAGACTGGTTGGGGCTTACCCGCCCAAGCGGTAATTCTCCAAAAACTGCAGGGGATCCATCTCTTCCTGAGGGGAGCTTTTGGGTAGGTTCTTGGATTCGGCGATCCGCATCAAGGTCTCCCAGTCGGTGCTCATGACAAAGGCCACGGCTTGGCGAGCCGCCTCTCGGTGGGGGCAGTCCTCTCCCAAGACACAGCCATCTCGACAGAGGGTGGCGCAATCGTGCGCAGTGCTCCTGGGATCCGGGCCAGCCATGATGTCTTCCTCTCGGTGGGTTTCACGTTTTCTTTAGGATACCTGAAGAGAATCTTGCGCTTGCAGGAGATTTGGGTCAGGGCGGGTAGCTTGGATGAGGAGATGAGGCGACAAGACCTGTTCAAGCAAGAGGAGCCTTATGGAGTTTTCGCAATTGCAAGCGCTGGTGGATCGAGCGCTGGAAGACAAAAAGCTCACCCGCACAGAGGTGGATCAAATCGTCAACGCCATCCGGTCGGACGGCAAAATCTCCCCCGAAGAGATAGGCTTGCTGGAGTCCATTCGCGAAATGGTGCTCCGTCGGGAGATTCAGGTGGTGGAAACGGCAGATTAAGGGGCAGGGATCCCCAAGTAGAGGGTGACTTCGCTGCGGTTGTGAAACAGGTGGCGGGCCCTCACCAAGGGGAAGGCACTACCCAAGATCTCCAAACTTTGCCGCAGCACCCGCAGGCGGTGTTGGCGAGGTAACTTCAGGGTCATCACAGCTCTCCCCTGTGGCTGCAGATGGGGGGCAAAAGCCACCATCAGGCGGGCAGAAGCCGGGCCATCCATCCGCATGTCGTTGAGGATCAGGTGAAACCGGCCTGGGCCACGGGCCAAGTAGGCTTGGGCGCTGAGGCGATGGTGGCAGATCCCCGGATCTTGGCTGAGGCGCTCGTCCAAGTCCGCCGGATCCACTGCCGTGACCTGCTGGCCATATAGACGCAAAATGCGCGACCATCCCCCCGGCGCTGCCCCCAGATCCAGAGCCTGTCCCCCTGGCACCAAGGGAATCTGAAACACCTGGATGGCCTCCAGCAGCTTAAACTCGGAGCGGCTGATCTGCTCTGGATCCTGCCGAAAGCGATGGATCCCACCGGCCCAGTTGGAGAGGTTCTGGGCAGCCAAGGATAGGCCCAGCCAAGCGCGAATGCCCATCGGTTGAGCCAGGATCACCACCGAGATTACCTGCTGGGGGTCTTTGACCTGCAGGGGGGATCCCACCGCTGCCATCACCTGTTCGGCCAGGGTTTCATTGACCTGGAAGGGCTTGAGAGCCGGCTCTCCAAACAGGCGCGTCTGAACCGAAAAGCTGAGGGCGGGGTCAATGGCTGCCAACATTTCCCCATCAAGGCGCAATTCAACTAAGGATCCCTCGGCCAGCCGCCGTTCTTGGTGAATGGGGCAGATGTGGCGCAAAAAAATGGGCGGGTCAGCTTGCCAAGCCCCAGCCAGGTCGGCAAATGAGCGTTGGCTGCATACCCACACCAAGCCAGGTGCTTCCTTTAGCCGCTGCACGGCAGCCTCTGGATCCGCAGCTTCTATCTCCCGGATCGCCAAATCCATAAAATCCGGGTCGGCACTGCCCAGCCATGTATGGGTATCAGGGGGGAGAGGATTGCTCAACGGGCTCGCTGCCAACGCACGTAGGGTAAAGAAGCGGCTACTTGCTGAATCTGGGCTTGGGCGGCCAGCAGTTGTCCTGTGGCGTCCCAGGTGCCCTGCACCAGCATTTGCCAGGCTCCCTGGGGGATCTCCACAGCAGCGGCGTTCTCCCCCCAGCACACCTGTTTGCTGGGCAGATCCAGTGTCAACTGGAGCTGGGGATTTTCCGCCACCGCCTTCTGCAGGGCTTGAATCACAGCCGGGGGTGCCGTAACACAAGGGATCCCTAGGGCCAAGCAGTTGCCGAAGAAGATCTCGGCAAAGCTTTCGCCAATGAGGGCGCGGATCCCCCATTTGGCCAGCGCTTGGGGGGCATGCTCCCGGCTGGAGCCACAGCCAAAATTGGCATTGACCACAAGGATCTGGGATCCCTGGTACTGAGGCTGATCGAAGGGGTGTTGGCCGGGATCCTGGGCGCGGTCGTCGGCAAACACGTGCTGGCCCAAGCCGTCAAAAGTGACGCACTTCAAAAAGCGGGCCGGGATAATCCGATCGGTGTCGATGTCGTTGCCCAGCAGGGGGATCCCTCGGCCTGTGACGGTCAAAACTTCGCTTGACATGGGAACTTGATGAATTCTCCCAGAGAGGACTTCAGGGTATCGCAACGTTCGGCAAAACCCTGCCCAACGGCAAAGGAAAGCCGGCAAAAGGGGAAGGCTTGGCTCGGCTACCGGCGGTAAACCTGATTTTCCAAATTGCGCACCTGCCGCTCCAGCCGATCCAGCCGCCCGCGCAGCTCGTCCATTTCCGATTGGCGGGGCACGCCCAGATCCTGCAGGACGTTGCGCACCTGCCGCTGAACGTAGGATTCAAAGTTACTCTGCTCGGCCTTCACCTGGTTGAGCAGGTTGTTGATGACATTGGATGCCTCTTCTGGGTTGAGCTGCCCCTTCTGCACCAAGTCGTCGGCAGCCTTTCTCAACTGTTCTGCCAGCAGAGTGGTTGTGCCCACGCCCATTAGCAAGAGCTGACGTAAGATACTGTTGTTGTCCAATGCTGCCCTCCAAAGGACGCTTCGCGAACGGTACGGGCCTCCATGACTACCCATTTTCCTCAGTTTGCCCTCAACTTCGCAACCGGCTCGGCCAGTTTCTCCCTTTCGCCTGAGGCGGCACAACAATGGCACAAGGCTCTGCAAATCCTCTTGGAGCGACTCAAGATCCGTTCCCGACAGCAGCCTCAGGAGCCGGTTGAGTTTCGTTACCCTACTGAAGATTTCAGCTTGGAGATGTTCTGCAACCCCAACATCTGGGCTGGCCCCCACGCAGCCAAGGTGCTGGTGACTCTGAAAACCAAGGTGCTGCGCCTTTCCACCGAAGTGGAGTTCTCTCGCCTTCAAGAAGACCTCAGCCAATATCTGGAGTCCCTAACATGAGCGAAGATGCCCATGCTGCGGGAGAGGATCCCGCGGCCATTACGGTGACGCAACTGCTGGACGAGCCGCCAGAGGGGATCCCCGGCCACTTGGAAGTGGTTGCCCTCACTTGGCACGACCGCCAGCGATCCCGGCAACGGCTGGTGAGCGACTGGGGTACCGAGATCCAGTTGATGCTGCCTCGGGGCACCCATCTTCACGATGGGGATCTGCTCTATGCGGATGCGCAGCGACACATTCGGGTCAAAGCCCAACCCGAACCGGTGCTCTTGATTCAACCTGAAAACCCCATCCAGATGGGCCAGGTGATTCATCAACTGGGCAATTGGCACCGCCCGGCCCACGTTTCCCCCCAAGGGCAGATCCTGGCGCTGGCCGATGATCCGCTGCAGGACTGGCTGGCCCACATGGGGATCCCGTTTCGGTTGGAGATGGCTGTCTTCGAGCCCAACCTGTTGGCCCACAGCCATTAACCTGGGCCTTTCTGAGCGCAAACCCGTCCCTCCGACTCATGGCCTAGGCTCCAGCCTCTGCTTCTCGGGTTGCCAACCGCGCTGCAAACTCTCGGTGTTCCTCCGACTCAATTCCCCTTTGCAGCACACCCAACACCTGCTGCATGTTGCCCGTCAGCAGCGCGTCCACGGCTAACCACAACCCCGGAAACACCCGACTGTACAAAACGCCCAACTCATTGGGCTGTTGCTGCACGTACTCTCCATTCTGGAAGACATACCAGCGAAAGGCTTGCTCTTGGGTTAGCCAGACCAGATATTCCCGCACGCCGTTGCGCCGGTAGGCCCGCAGCTTATCATGCAGGTCGTAGGAAGCTGTGCTGGCGGCAATCTCCACAATCAGCTCCGGTGCACCCTCAATGTAGTCATCCTCGCTAATGCGGGACTGTCCCCCACAAGATTCGTGCATCCGCAATATGGCATCTGGCTGCGGCTCATTGTCCAAGTCCAGGCGAACGGTTGGATTGCCCGCCGACTCAACCCCCGGCGTTGCTGCTTCATAAACTCCCAGCCAGGCCATGATGTGGCTGTGTGGTCTGCCATGTCGGCGATATCTGAGGGGAGATGCCACGTAAACAATTCCCTCAATCAGCTCGGCTTTTTTGAGCTGAGGCATGGCTTGATAGCGCCGTTCAAACTCATCGCGGGTGAGACGATCGCCGCTTTCTAAGATGGGCAGTTCACGGAAGGAAGGGCTACTGACGCTCATGACCAGCTCTCTTACCAGCAGTCGCGACAGTGTTGCGGAGCAATATCGATGACTCCATCCGGGTTGGCTGGTAAGTCCATCATAGAGGGGCTGCTCTGTCGCGACAGCGTTGTGGAGCAACAATGGGCCATAGATGGGACGGGATCCCTTTCTATTCGACCCATTGAGCAGTCATCATCAGATGTCCAAGTTCTCGATCCGAACCGGCTCAAGAGGTTCTGCCAGCGGAAACCCCAGCACCTGGGCATAAAAGTAAAGCTCTGCCTCCAAAGCCCGTTTGATGTTGGCCGCCTGGCGAAAGCCGTGTTGCTCTCCCTCGAAGGGCACATAGGCCACTGGGATCCCTTTGGCCCGTAGGGCTGCCACCATCCTCTCCGCCTGATTGGGGGGCACGATGGCGTCTTCCAACCCTTGGAAGAAGATAACCGGACAATTGAGGCCCTCCAGGTGATGAATGGGGGAACGCTCCCGGTAGAGATCCCGCCGCTCTGGGTAGGGGCCAATGAGGCTGTCCAAGTAGCGAGACTCGAACTTGTGGGTCTCCTGGGCCAGGGCTTCTAGATCGCTCACCCCGTAGTAGCTGGCACCTGCTCGGAAGACGGCGTGGAAGGTCAAGGCCGCCAACGTGGTATAGCCGCCAGCGCTGCCCCCTTGAATGAGCAGCCGTTCCCCATCCACCTTGCCCTGTTCTGCCAAAAATTGGGATCCGGCGATGCAATCTTCCACATCTACCAGGCCCCACCGGCCTTTGAGAGCATCCCGATAGGCCCGTCCGTAGCCGCTGCTGCCCCGGTAGTTCACATCCAAAACGGCAATCCCCCGACTGGTCCAGTATTGGATCCCCAGGTTGAGCACGGCTGCCGTCGCCCCGGTGGGCCCGCCGTGGCTTTTCACCAGCAGGGGTGGCTTTTCGCCAGCAGGGGCAACAAAGTCTCGGTTTTTGGGGGGATAGAAGAAGGCGTAGGCCACTTCCTTGCCGCCACCGGTGGGAAAAACAATGGGCTCTGGGATCGACAGATAGTCCGGATCCACCGCCACGCTGCTGGAACGGGCCACCACCTCCACTTGGCTGGAGGGTAAGTCTAGGCAGACCAAGGCAGTGGCTTCCGTCGGGGATCCGGCCAGGAAAGCGGCTTTTTCCCCACTCACCTGCAAACCGCTGATCTGGGTGTAGGGCAAGGGGATCCCTGCCAACTGTCCTGAATGGGGATCCAGATAAGCCAGATGAGACAGCCCGTCTTGTTCATAACAGGCCAGGATGCGCCCATCGCCACAGAAGCCGTAGGTGCTCAGGCCAAACACCCACTGCGGCTCTCCAAACTCCGCTTCCATAGGGCAGAGGGGAATGGGGCCCTGGGGATCCCAGCGATAGAGGTTCCACCAGCCGCTGCAATCGGAAACAAAGTAGAGATCCCCTTGCGGTGACCACTGGGGCTGGAAGATCGACTCGGCAGGGCCACCGGCCAGCTTTTGAGGTTCTCCCAAGCTGCCGTCAGGGTTCACCTCAGACCGCCACAGTTCCGTCCCATCCCAGGGCATCTGGGGGTGATCCCAGGTCAGCCATACCAAGGTCTGGCCGTCTGGACTGAGGCGCGGGCTGGCGTAGAAGTCGTGCCCAGAAGCCAAAATCTGCTGGGATCCGCTTTCCAAGTCAATCGAGACAAGGCTGTTTTCCGGCTCTCCCTGGCGGCTGTGATCTTCCCGCACACAGAGGATGCGTCCACGCGCCCGATCCACCACCCCATCTGCATAGCGATAGGGGCCTGCTTCTGTCAGGGGCTGGGGATCCGAACCCGGCAGCAGGCGGTAGAGCCGTTGGTCAGCGAAGTTGCAAAAATACACTACCCCTGCCGACACCCAATAAGCTCCACCCCCATACTCATGCACCCGTGTCCGCACATTGAAAGGTGCCGGTGTCAGCTCCACCAGGATCCCGTCGGCAGAGCGCCGCATCAGCACGTTTCGCCCCTTCTCTTGTGGGCGACCCTCCGTCCAGTAGAGATCCCCTCCATCCCAAACTACCTGTCCCAAGCGCAGGGATCCCGTCACCACCAGGTCAGCGGTAATCGGGGATCGCCAAGATCCATAGCCGGCCTGTTGCACCATAAGCTATTAACTCTCAACTAATTCTCGACCCCAGAACCCCTATTATGCCGGCAGCAAGGGATCCCTGCCTTTGCCTACAGCCTGTGGGGAAAGGGCTCGGATTCTGGGAAAAGGTATCCCGCGATACAATTCTCTCCGGGCTGAATGGGTTTGATGGAACACGTTAAGGCAACAGGGATGCACAACGCTTTCTCGACTGCAGGATTAGCCTTTCCCCTGTTGACGTTGGGAAGGCATTCGGTGAAAGCCTCAGCCGACTGCAGTTGGGCAAATTTAACACATGGGCGAGGTGATGAGCTAAGTGCTTCCCTCTGTTGGCCGGGCTGCTGCAACAACTGGACTTCTTAATACCCTTTGCACTCACTTCGTTTCGGAGATCACCGATGGCTCTATCATTTAATCGTCGTCAAGTGCTGAAAATGGGCGCTCTGGCCGGAGCCGGGGCTGCCCTAGGGCCGCAGATCTGGGTGAAGCGATCCGTGCCCGCCTACGCCCAGGGAGAGACCATCCGCGTTGGCATTTTGCACTCCCTTAGCGGCACCATGGCCATTTCGGAAACCAGCGTGGTGGATGCGGAAAAGCTGGCCATCAAAGAGATCAATGCCGCCGGTGGGGTTTTGGGCAAGCAGATCGAGCCGATTATCGAGGATGGCGCTTCCGATTGGCCAACCTTTGCGGAGAAAGCCACCAAACTGATCGATGTGGACAAGGTGGCAACGGTATTCGGCTGCTGGACTTCGGCCAGTCGCAAAGCCGTGTTGCCGGTGTTTGAATCCAAGCAGCACCTGCTCTGGTATCCCGTGCAGTACGAAGGACAAGAGTGCTCCAAAAACATCTTCTACACCGGCGCTGCCCCCAACCAGCAGATCGAGCCTTCGGTGGAATGGCTGCTCAAGAACAAGGGCAAAGAGTTCTTCCTGGTGGGATCCGACTACGTGTTCCCCCGCACGGCCAACACCATCATCAAGGCCCAGTTGGAAGCCCTGGGGGGCAAGGTGGTGGGTGAAGACTATCTGCCTTTGGGCAACACAGAAGTTACCCCCATCATCAGCAAGATCCGGGCCGCTCTTCCCAATGGCGGTGTGATCTACAACAGCTTGAATGGCGACAGCAACGTGGCCTTTTTCAAACAACTGAAAGGGGCAGGGCTGGGGCCGGATCGTTATCCTTCCATGTCCGTCAGCATTGCCGAAGAAGAGGTGCAGGCCATTGGCCCCGAATTTTTGGAAGGGCACTTCGCCGCCTGGAACTACTTTATGACGGTGGATACGCCTGCCAACAAGAAGTTTGTGGAGGCTTTCAAGGCAGAATACGGCCAAAACCGCGTCACCAACGACCCGATGGAAGCCGCCTACATCATGGTTTACATCTGGAAGCAGGCGGCAGAAAAAGCGGGAACGGTGGAGATCGACGCCGTGCGGCAGGCAGCCTACGGCCAGACCTTCGATGCCCCTGAAGGCTTGGTAACCATGAACACCAACCACCACCTGACCAAATATGTGCGGATCGGCCAGGTGCGCTCCGATGGCTTGTTTGATGTCATCTTTTCTACGGATGCCGTGGAACCACAGCCCTGGAACCAGTTTGTGGCAGAGACCAAGGGCTTTGCCTGCGATTGGTCAGATCCGGCCAAGGGCGGTCGCTACAAAGTCAGCTAGTCCTGGCCAGGGCTGGGATCCCTTGCCGTTTGGATAGGGTCGGGGATCCCGCCTAGATGCTCGGTTAGCCTCCCTAGTTTAGTTGGAAGGAGGATCCCCTGCCCATGACCTTGCTCTTGGATAGCTTGTTTAACGGCCTTAGCATCGGCACCGTCTTACTAATAGCCGCCTTGGGCTTGGCCATTGTTTTCGGCCTCATGGGGGTCATCAACATGGCCCATGGGGAGCTGATGATGTTGGGGGCCTACACCACTTTTGTGGTTCAAAATGCCTTTCGTCCCCTAGGGGATCCCTGGCGGGATCTGTACATCTTTCCAGCTTTGGTAGCTGCCTTTGCCGTCACGGCTCTGGTGGGACTAGCCCTGGAGCGGGGGGTGATCCGCTTTTTGTATGGCCGACCGCTGGAAACCCTTCTGGCCACTTGGGGTGTGAGCCTGATCCTGCAGCAGTTTGTGCGCAGCGTCAATTGGGTGCTGGCTTTCCGCTTGGGGGCCTTCGCGGTGCTCTTTTTCGGCGGCTGGTGGCTCTTGGCCAGGCGAACGGATTGGCCGCGCCTCAAAGGGTGGACGCTGGCGCTGCTGTTGGTGCTCTCCACGGCCATTGCATCGGTGGGGGGGCGGGTGCTGGCGCAAACCTATGCTTTAGCAGTCACTCAACCCTGGTTTGGAGCCCAGAACAAAGATGTGACCGCTCCCCGTTGGCTGGGGGGTGGGATCCCGGTGGGCAACCTGTTTTTGCCCAATACCCGCCTGTTTATCATCGCCCTCACTGTCTTCTGCATCCTGGGGCTGTACTTCTTCTTGCAACGCACCCGCTGGGGGCTGCGCATCCGGGCGGTTACCCAGAATCGGGCCATGAGCGCCTGTGTAGGGATCCCTACGCAAAAGGTGGATGCCCTTACCTTTGCCATCGGTTCGGGTCTGGCGGGAGTGGCCGGCGTGGCGGTCAGCCTGCTGGGATCCGTGGGGCCGAACACCGGCCAAAACTACATCGTGGATACCTTTATGGTGGTCGTCGTGGGGGGTGTCGGTAAGCTTTTGGGCAGCATTGTGGCAGCGCTTGGGATCGGGATTGCCAACTTTGTCATCGGTTCCGGGACGCTGGCTTTGATTTTTCCCAACGTGCCCATCCTGACCGATACCCTCAACTTTTTTGCCACCACGAGCATGGCCAAGGTGATGGTCTTTGCTTTGATCGTGGCCTTTTTGCAGGTGCGACCTCGGGGCCTTTTCCCCGAAAAAGGTCGTATGGTGGATGCCTAGGGAATGATCTCGCTTGGCGAAAACTCTAGGACCAGACTCTCCATCTTCTACTCCCTCACAAAGCCCATGAAACTGGTTCATTCCCCCCGTGCTGATCATGAAGTGGCTGCTCCCGCCGCGGGTGGGGATCCCAATTCTTCTCGCAAGCTTCTGTGGGAGGCCGGGATCCTCATCGTTTTGGTGCTGGCCTTGATCTTTGTGGCCCCAACTGTGCTGTCTGGCTTTCGGCTCAACTTGTTGGGGCGGTTTCTGGCCCTCAGCATTGTAGCTTTGGGGATCGACCTCATCTGGGGCTATACCGGCATGCTCAGTCTGGGACATGGGGTGTTCTTCGCCTTGGGGGGCTACGCTCTGGGGATGCACCTGAAATTGCAATTGCCGGAAGGTCAGATACCGGAGTTTTTCAGCCTCTACGGGGTAACGGAATTGCCCTGGTTTTGGTATCCCTTTTATTCGTTTCCGTTTACGGCTGTTGCTGTGGTCTTGATCCCGGCTTTGGTGGCGGCAGCCCTGGGGTATTTGGTGGTGAGAAATCGCATCCGAGGGGTTTATTTTTCCATTTTAACTCAGGCCACCACGATTATTTTCTTTAACTTCTTCAACGGCCAACAGCGCTTAATTAATGGCACCAACGGCCTGACCAACTTCCAGACTTTGTTTGGCCTAGATGTCAACTCGTCCGAAATGCGCTTTGCTGTCTATGTCACTACAGTTCTGGCGGTGGTTTTGGCTTACCTTCTCTGTCGTTGGCTGACCAGCGGCCTATTCGGTCGGATCCTGGTAGCCATTCGAGATGACGAGCCACGGGTTCGTTTTTCCGGCTACGATCCCACCGGCTTTAAAGTGCTGGTGTTTGCCGTGTCTGCTGCCCTGGCAGGCATTGCCGGAGCTTTGTTTACCTTGCAAACTGGGATCATCTCTCCCAATGCGATGGCCGTTCCCTTTTCCATTGAGATGGTAATCTGGGTGGCGGTGGGCGGTCGGGCCAGTTTGGTGGGGGCGGTGCTGGGGGCTCTGTTGGTTAACTTTGCCAAGAGCTTGCTGAGCGAAAATTTTCCCGAAATTTGGTTGTTTTTCCAAGGGGGATTGTTCCTGCTGGTGGTGCTGGTGTTGCCGGATGGACTGGTGGGTTGGGTGCGCACCCAAGGCAGGCAGCTTTGGGTCACTGTCCAGCTTTGGCGCAGGCGCTTGGCAGATACTTCCCCAGCTTAAATCTGGCTTTCTGTCGATGTGCATCATACGCAAGGTGCAAGTTCAGAGTAAAAGGATCCCAGATCTGATGGGTGAGCCAGCGATGCCAAGTTTCCTCTCCTATTTGATGGGTTTATTTGATGGGTTGAGAATCCGGTTTGACCTTTGGCCTTTCCGTTCTTGGATGTGATCCCTATGCTTACTGCAGCTCCCACCGCCACCCGACAAATTTTACAAACTCAGGATCTCACCGTCAGCTTCGACGGCTTTAAGGCTTTAGATGGGTTGAACTTCTCTCTGGAGGAAGGAGAGCTGCGGGTGGTCATCGGTCCCAATGGGGCGGGTAAGACTACATTTCTCGATGTGCTGACGGGCAAGGTTAAGCCCACCCGAGGATGGGTGCTGTTCAAAGGAAAGGATCTGGCCAAGCTCAAGGAACACGAGATCTCGATTTTGGGTGTTGGGCGCAAGTTTCAGACGCCGCGGGTCTATCAAAACTTGAGCGTGCGAGAAAACTTGGAGCTATCCCTCAACCCTGACAAAAGGGTTTTTTCCACCCTATTGGGCAAAAAGCATCTGCGAGAAAAAACGGATGCTCTTTTGGAAACCATTGGCCTCAGCCGTAAGGATCGGGTTCCGGCAGGGCTGCTTTCCCACGGAGAAAAGCAATGGCTGGAGATCGGCATGGTGATTGCTCAAGATCCGGATTTGCTGCTGCTGGATGAATGCGTGGCCGGGATGACGGACAAAGAAACAGAAGCTACAGGAGAGTTAATTCAATCCTTAGCCCAAAGCCACACCATTTTGGTGATCGAACATGACATGGTGTTTGTACGACAAATTGCCCGCAAGGTTACCGTTTTACACCAAGGCTCGGTGCTGTGCGAAGGTACCTTTGAGGATGTGAAAAACGACCCGCGAGTGATTGAGGTCTATCTCGGATCCCACAAGGGGAAAAACTAAGCAAAGAGGCTATAGTTCTGTATCTAATCGACTCATGCGCAGGCCTATGAATACGGAAAACGCGACCGCAACACAAAACTTATCCCGAGATGGATCCGGGCCTCTCCTGGAGGTCTCCAACTTGAGGGTTTACTATGGTCAGAGTTTAATTGTGAAGGATCTCTCTTTTAAGATCTTTCCCGGCCAAGCGGTTTGCCTTCTGGGCCGCAATGGTATGGGCAAAACCACCACACTTAAAGCCCTGATGGGACTTCTGAAAGACTGCACAGGCAAAATTGCTTTTGAGGGCCGTCCTATCAACCATTACCCTCCCAATTGGCGAGCCCGCGCCGGTATTGGCTATGTACCCCAAGGTCGAGAGATATTTCCCCGCCTAACGGTTGAGGAAAACCTGCTGGTGGGGCTAGAAGCGGCACCGGACAGAGAACGGATCATACCTGAGTTTGTCTATGACCTATTCCCAATTCTGCGTTCTTTTCTTAAACGGCTGGGTGGGGATTTGAGCGGTGGGCAGCAGCAGCAACTGGCCATCGCCAGAGCTTTGGTGGCAGAGCCCAAACTTTTGCTCCTGGATGAGCCTACAGAAGGGATCCAACCCTCCATCATCATCGAGATTGAAGAAGCCATCACCCGTATTCAAAAGGAGCGGGGCGTTTCGGTGTTGCTGGTGGAGCAGTATTTTGAGTTTGCCCAAAGTCTGGCCGATTACTTTTATCTTATGGAAAATGGATCCCTTATCATGGAGGGGCCGACTGACCAAATGGACGAAGAAAAAGTCCGAGCTCACCTTTCTATCTGAGGTGGCACCTGGAGAGCCTGAAAACCTCTATAACTTTTTTGAGAGAGGCAAATGGCATCCTGCATGTTCCAGAGACCTTGCCTAAACTTCTGGAAAAGCGAGAAGTCCACCTGCGAGGGGATAGGCTAGGGTTAGCCCTGGGCTTCCTTGAGCAGCAGCGTTGGCTAAGCTAGAAACTGTTCAAGATTGCGCTAGCTTGCCATTTCCATCCACAGGTTTGTGTCTCCTCCGATTCACTTCACTGCAGAGCCCTGGCTGCACACCTACAGCGAAATTATCGATGTGCGCTCTCCGGCAGAGTTCGCAGAGGATCATTGGCCGGGAGCCATCAACTTGCCTGTACTCTACGATACAGAACGGGCGGAGGTGGGCACGCTCTACAAGCAGGTGGATCCCTTCGCAGCCCGCAAACGAGGGGCAAGCTTGGTGGCCCAGAACATCAGTCGCCACTTGCAAACCCATTTTGCCGATAAAGATCGCGATTACCGGCCCCTAATCTACTGCTGGCGGGGAGGGCAGCGCTCTGCCAGCTTGGCATTGGTGTTGTCCCAGGTGGGCTGGCAGGTTACGGTTTTGCAAGGTGGCTACAAAACCTACCGGGCCTGGGTGCGCCGACAGCTGCAGATCTTGCCCCAGGAATTTACCTACCGAGTGCTCTGCGGACCAACAGGGAGCGGCAAAACCCAGTTGCTTCACCATCTGCGCCAACAGGGATCCCAAGTTCTCGATCTGGAAAAGCTGGCCTGTCACCGGGGATCCCTCCTGGGGGCCGAGTGGGGGGTGCCACAGCCCAGTCAGAAGAGCTTTGAAAGTCAACTGGTGCAGGTTTTTCTCCAGTGGGATCCCGCCAAACCGGTCTGGGTAGAAGCTGAGAGTGCCAAAGTGGGCCAGCTCCATCTGCCCCCTGCCCTTTGGCAAGCCCTCACCCAAGCCGACTGTGTCGAAGTGCAGTTGCCTCTAGAGGAGCGGGTGAAGGGGCTGATCGCCCATTATCCCCACTGGATTGCTCACCCCCAAGCGCTGAAGGAAAAATTGCTGCCTCTGAAGTCCCGTCTTGGCCAGGCCCGCCTGCAGCGTTGGTTTGAGCTGATCGACGCCCAAGACTGGCCGCAGTTTGTGCAGGAGTTGCTGGAGCAGCACTACGACCCCACCTATCGACACGGACTGCAGCAAAACTTCAATCGCCTTCGGGCCCGGATTGAGCTGTCTGACCTTTCCGAGACCAGCCTCAGGGAAGCTGCTGCTCGCCTCATCCAGATGCCGCTTGGATCCCCATCGGTCGCGGCTAGGTGAGCACAATAAACTCCAAAGCCCGCAACACCTCAAACCAGTCGGAAACTTCCAGCCGAACCGTGGAATCGGCAACCCACCGGCAGCCGGGATAAAAAGACTTGCGGTAGGCGCGAGCGGGATCCTTGTAGTCCACTTCCAATTGAAAGTGATCCGGCAGTGGGCGAGGCCGGTAGGCCGGCAGCCGCCTCAGGGATCCCTCTACACCTTGGCGGATGGCCCGCAAAACTTGCTGCGGATGTGGCGCAATGACCGACTGGCCCATTCCTTTGTGGGTGACCACCGTCTCGATTTGGGCGTCATAAGCTTTTGCTTCAGCACACACCTCCGCATCTCCGGCTACAAACACAACTGGGACTCCCTCATAGGCAGCCGTGAGGCTGACCAGGTGAAACTCGGCGATGGCCTGGCCGTTCAGCCGGATTTGGCTAACTTCGGTGGTGTAGGTGTGGGCGAGGGGGTTGGCAGCAGATCCGGCGCGGGCATGATAGCCGATTAGGAGCAGGGCATCGTAACTGCGATCCAACTCTTGCACCATACAGTAGGGGTGGCCGCTCCAGCCGCGGATGAGTTGCACCGGCTCCGGCAACCGTTCGGGGATGAGGTTTCGCCCGGAGTCATGGGCATCTTTGACCGTGATCTGCGTGGCTCCGGCAGCCAGGGATCCCTCACAAGCCGCGATCACTGCTCGGGTCATCTGCTCTCGGAATGCCTCGTAACCCGGCTGGCCGATGGTGGCCTCATCCCAATGGCTGATGCCGGCGATCCCTTCAATATCGGCACTGATATAGACCTTCATGCTTGGCTCAGTAGACTCAGCATTGGATTCTGTTGGGCTTCATCCACCCTCAGATGCCGCTCAACATCGCTCTGCACAAGGGATCCAAGCGGTTATTTCCCTTGCGAAAGCTGCCCCTGTCTCCGTTACGGATCCCTTCCCTATTCTCAAGAAGCTCGGATGAAGAATAAAGACTCCATCCTGCTGAGGCGGTCAGAGAGCCACCAAAGAAGCAGATACCCCCTGCTGTAACTCCGACAACAATGAGGCCGGACGCCCCTTGTAGGGCCAGGCAAAAGCGTGACGAAAGGCTGCTTCCTGGCAGTGTTTGAGCTGCTCGAAATCGATAATGTCGTGGGTTAGCAGGTTTTCGTACTCAAACGGCAGCCGCACATTGTGCAAGCCGGCGTTGTCGGTGCAGATGGCGATATCTACCCCCGCCTCAAAGCAGCGGTCAAAGACAATCTTGAGGGGCTCCAAACTGGGCAGGGTTCCCGTTTTTAGATAGGTGGTGGGACAAACTTCTAGGCATTGGCCTCGCCGCGCCAGCTCCGGCAGCAATTCTGGATAGTGGAGGGGGATCTGAATGCCGTGGCCGATCCGCGAGACATAGGGCAGCAACTGTGGGTAGCAGCCATCCAAAGTTTCGTACAGGTGGGCAGTGGTTTTCAGGCCGCGGGCCAGCGCATACTTGAACAGCTCAATCCACTCGTCCATCCGTTCGCCGTAGGGCTTGTCTCCCCCGGCCAGGTCGATGGCACACACATACTCCGACTCAGCGGCAGCTTCCACCATGGCCCGGTTGATGTGGCTGGGCAGGCGTGAATGCAAACAGACGATCTGGGTGGTGACGATGGGATACTCCCGCTGCTGGCTGGCCTGCCCCACCGTCTCGATTACCTGGCGCATCTGCTTGAGGCGCTCCGCCTCATCCAGGCTGGGATCCGTGCGTAGGTAGGGAGTGTAGCGAATCTCCAGGTAGGCC
Source organism: Thermostichus sp. OS-CIW-30 (assembly GCF_054060215.1). Lineage (NCBI taxonomy): Bacteria > Bacillati > Cyanobacteriota > Cyanophyceae > Thermostichales > Thermostichaceae > Thermostichus > Thermostichus sp. OS-CIW-30. Next base: position 53,396 of record NZ_JBSSCZ010000015.1, read on the forward strand.
AGATCCTCAAAGACGTAGGCTCCCCGCAGCAGGCGGTAGATAAAATAGGGCAGGGTTTCCAGGGTTTGCACCTGTTCCACCAGCGTGTGCAGCTCCAGGTAATCTTCGAGGGTGTTGCGCGGGCGGGTGTAGAACTCCTCGAACTCGGCATAGGTGGGAAAGCGCTCTGCCACAGGGGATCCCTGGCGGTGAAAATAGCGCCACAGAATTCGGGGGACAACCGAACCGCCCAAATGACGGTGCAACTCCGCGTGAAGTGCCATAAACGCTCTACAGTGGCCCGCCAGGGGGCAGACTTGGTTTGTTTAAGTACTATTTCTACTCTTATCCTACTCTTATCCAACCGCCTCAGGCTTGTCCAGGTCTAATCCCGCAAGCCCGGCTAGAAGTTTAGATCGTCAAGCCGATCCCCTGCCCATCGTGATAGGCGGCCAGCAGTAGGTCGGTGGTGGTATCCCAAGCAATCTCGCCCGAGCGCGATAGAGCAATGGCCCCAAAGGAGCGGCGACGTTGGCGGGCCTCTTGAAAAGACTTGGCCATGGCAGCCTTCAGGCTGAGGCCATCTTCCACTCGAATCACAATCCGCGCCGCCAAGCTCTCATCCAAAATATCTTCCCCGACACCAGTACAACTGACCCCCGCCGCCGCACTGGCATAGGTTCCCGCTGGAGTGGCCGAATCGCTTACTCGCCCCACCCGTTCAAACCCCCGCCCGCCGGTGGAGGTGCCGGCACAGATTTGCCCCTGTTGATCCAGCGCCACCGCCCCCACCGTGCCCATGGCCAGAGCAGTGAGAACCCTGGTCGGGGGATGGGTTTGACGCAACTGCACCCACTCTTGAACCCGCTTGAGAGTGGCCGGGTCATAGACCGGCAACTGCAGCTCCCGCGCCAGCTCTGCTGCCCCTTGTTCGGCCACCACGCGATCCGGGCTTGATTGCAGAGCCTGGGCCATGAGGATGGGATGCTGAACTCGGCTGACGTTGATCACCCCGCTAAAAGACTGGGTGGCCCCGTTCATGAGAGCGGCGCTCATGCGGATTTGCCCATCCGATTGCAAGACCGACCCCGTCCCGGCATTGTAGAGCGGATCATCCTCCAGCAACTGGCAGGCATGCATCACCGCCGCCTCGGCACTCTGCCCAGCCAACAGCAGCTCGTAGGTGCTCTCCACCACCTGCTGCAGGGATCCCCTCACTTTTTCCAGGCTGCTTTCCCCTTCCAGGGCGCTGCCGGCTCCGCCGTGGATGATCAGTTTGGGCTGAGGCATGATGAGATCGGTTACCTTGTGAGAACAGTGGAAGACTATATTTTGATTTTCGGGTACAACATCCACCCATGCATCTGCTCCATCCCAGGGATCCCAACGCAAAGGGAGAGGGAGCCTTAAGATAATCCTGTAGATTTGCTAAGCATAGATACTCAAGGGCGATTCTGGTAAAGGGCTGTCGGATTGCAGCCGGCAGGGATCCCCCTGATGGTATGGCACAAGCGAGGTTACATCCATGGCGCTGCCCAGCTTGCACGAGTTTCCTTGGCTGACCACGGTCATCGCTTACCCTGTGTTGGCCGCCCTATTTATTCCCCTGATCCCAGCACCGGCTGGGGATCCCAGTACCCGCGCCTATGCGCAAAAGTTGGCCGAGCGGATCCGCTGGTTTGCTTTGTTCATTGCGGTCACGGATCTGCTGATTCTGCTGGCCGGCTTCTATGTCGGCTACGATCCCGGCCAGACAGGTTTGCAACTGCTGGAGCGCTACACCTGGGTACCCCAAGTGGGCTTGAGTTGGTCGGTGGGGGCTGATGGCCTCTCCATGCCCCTGATCCTGCTCACGGCGTTTATCACTACCCTAGCCATCTTGGCCGCTTGGCCGGTCACCCTCAAACCTCGCCTCTTCTACTTTTTGATGCTGGCCATGTATGGCGGGCAGATCGGGGTGTTTGCCGTGCAGGACATGTTGCTGTTTTTCCTGATGTGGGAATTGGAGCTGATCCCGGTGTACTTGCTCCTCTCCATTTGGGGGGGATACAACCGCCTGTATGCGGCCACCAAGTTCATCCTCTACACGGCTCTCAGCTCCCTGTTTATCCTGGTGGCAGGTCTGGCTATGGCCTTCTACGGGGATCCCATCAGCTTTGACATGACGGATCTGGCCCACAAGACCTATCCACTCACCTTCCAACTGCTGATGTATGGGGCCTTTCTGATTGCCTATGGGGTGAAGCTGCCCATTTTCCCCTTGCACACTTGGCTGCCCGATGCCCACGGCGAGGCCACTGCGCCGGTGCACATGTTGCTGGCCGGGATCCTGCTCAAGATGGGGGGCTATGCCCTGATGCGCATGAATGCGGGCATGCTGCCGGATGCTCATCTTTACTTTGCGCCAGTGCTGATCGTGTTGGGGGTGGTGAACATCATCTTTGCCGCCCTCACCTCTTTTGCCCAGCGCAACCTGAAACGGAAGATCGCCTATTCTTCCATCAGCCACATGGGCTTCGTGCTCATCGGTATCGGATCCCTGACGGAGATCGGCATGAGCGGCGCCATGCTGCAGATGATCTCTCACGGACTTATCGGGGCCAGCCTGTTCTTCTTGGTGGGGGCCACCTACGACCGCACCCACACACTGGAGCTGGAAGAAATGGGCGGTGTGGGCCTGAAGATGCCCAAGATCTTCTCCATGTTCACCGCCTGCTCCCTGGCTTCGCTAGCCCTACCCGGCATGAGCGGCTTTGTGGCCGAGATCATGGTGTTTATCGGCATGGCCACCACCGATGCCTACTCTCTCCCCTTCCGGTTGGTGGTGGTTTTCCTAGCGGCAGTTGGGGTGATCCTGACCCCCATCTACCTGCTGTCGATGTTGCGGCAGATTTTCTTTGGCCCAGAGAACAAAGAGCTCACCGAACACGAAGAGTTGGTGGATGCCGAGCCGCGCGAGGTGTTCATCATTGCCTGTCTGCTGATCCCCATCATCGGCATTGGCCTCTATCCCAAGCTGGTGACCAGCCTCTACGACCAATCCACCAACGCCTTGGTGGCGCTGCTGCGGCAGGAACTGCCTCAAACTGGTGAGACGGTTGCCCAAGCTCCTGCCCTCTACAACAACTGAATGTTGAATTTGAATTGAGAATTGAGGGATGGAAGGAGATCCACTCCCTTTCTATCCCCTATTGGGCTTGCGGCCCTCACCAGCTTGAACTTGCATCCAGCCAAACAAAGTTGCGATTGTCAGTTGGATCCCTGAGGCGAAGGCGGGAGCGGGGATCACCTCTTGGGGATCCTCATGCACCGTCGGCTGCTGCCCGGCAGGGTAGGCGAAAACAACCCTTTCTTCGGGAGCCACGATCCACCCCATTTGGCAGCCGTGATCCAGGCCGATCAAGATTTTTTTGACCAGCTTCATTGGATTTTGATCGGGAGAGAGAATCTCGATCATCCAATCAGGGCAAAAGGGGATGAGATTTTGAATGGTGCCATCTTCATCTACAGGGATCCGATCCCAGGGGATCACAGAAATATCGGGCACAATCGCGTATCCGGCGAAGGTGCAGCGCAGCTCTGGAAATGCCATTCCCAGTTGAGAAGGCTCCAACATCTCGTTAATGAAGCTACCCAGTTTTAGTTGGAGACGGCTATGTTTTCCCTGTGGCATGGGCTTCTGGATAATTTCTCCTTTGATGAACTCGCTGGCGGGCTGAGTTTCCGGCTGTTGTAGAAAGTCTTCCAGAGTTAGAGGCTTGGCAGATAGACTGACCATGGCTTTCTCCCATCACGCTGCTATCCGATTAACAATAGACTGAGAAAGTATCAAAGCTGATCAAATCAAAACAGATCCCTGTCACGTTGTTGCCATGTCATTTGGCGGTCATAAGGGCTTTTGCCGGAAAACAAACCCATTAGCGGCCCCAAAATGGCCCCAAACACAAAACCGCCTGCATGGGCCCAGTAAGCAATTCCCCCACCCTGCATACCGATATTGGTAGGCGTCTGTAGGCTGGCAATGCCGTAGAAAGCTTGCTGGATGAACCAAAAGCCTAGGAACACCCAAGCCGGAACGTAGAGGGTTGTGATGAAAATACCCAAGGGCACCAGGGTCAGAATCTCGGCCCGTGGAAAACGCAAAATATAGGCTCCCAATACGCCAGCAATAGCGCCGCTTGCCCCCAGTGAAGGAATGGGGGATCCCATATCGAAAAACCACTGCGTTAGCGCAGCCAAAGCTCCGCAAGCCAGGTAAAAGATGAGGTAGCGCACATGGCCCAAGCGATCCTCAACGTTGTTGCCGAAAACCCACAAAAAAAGCATGTTCCCGCCAATGTGGAGAAAGCCCCCATGCAGAAATTGTGAGGTGAATAGGGTTACCCATTCCGGACGCGACGAAGAGGTGAGCTCCCCTCGAAAACTGGCCGTCAACTCTATCGGTACCACTGCCCACTCCCGGAAAAAAGCTGCCAGCTCTTGTGGCGACAGGGTTAGCTGGTACAGAAAAATTAAGATGTTAACGATCACCAGGGCATAAGTGACATAGGCTGTGCGGGTGGTTGGGTTGCGATCTTGCAGGGGTACCACAGTTCAGATCCGGTTGACGTCACCCTCTAGCCTAACCTGTCCTTTCCCACCCCCCCAGGCTCACCTCTAAGCCCCTACCTGAGGCTACACTGGGGTAGTCGGCTGGGAGCTATGCTTGCAGACGGATCCCTTGCCGACGAACGCATCTCGGCCAAGCTCGCTCGGCAGAGAATGGACTACAAGATAAGGATTTAGAGGAGTGGATTGATGCCCGAGGTTGAAAGCGCCACTGCCCCGCTCAAGTTTTTGATCGTCGAAGATCATCCAGAGGTGGCCCAGAACAACTGTGAGTGGCTGCAACGGATTGCAGCCGATGCTCAGTGCATTACGGTCACCAACCCTATGGACGCCATCCTGCGCTTGCAGCGGGAACAACCGGACTTGGTTGTAGCCGATCTGCTCTACGGTCAAACCAGCGGGGAGCAGTCTGCCGAGCCTGGCCTAGAGTTCCTGCGTCATATCTTTGAGAACTACCCCACCCTAAATGTGATGGCCTATTCCAGCGAGCCGCTGCTGCTAACTCCATTGGTGGGCCTGATCAGCAAACACCAGGGTGGGTTTGCCGCGGTCAACAAAATGGAACGGCGCACCGTGTTTCTGGAGGGGGCCAAAAGCGCCCTGAATGGAGAATTGCGCATGCCGCGGGAGTTGCGCGGTCTTACGAAGCTGACAGAACGAGAAATTGAGGTCTTGAACTTGCTCTGCAAAGAAGCCCTCACCGATCAGGCCATCGCAGATCGCATTCACACCAGCAAGAAGACCGTACAAAACTGTATCCAGAGGCTCAAAGAAAAGTTGGATATTTTCGGCTCTGAGGATGAGATCAATGCTCGCGTTGCCATGTGTATGACAGCCGTTCAGAAAAAGATTATCCAGTGGTGAAACAGAATAGATTATGAGTTTGTCTCTAAACACTACTTTGGCATAGATTGCCAATGGAGCTTATCCAAGAAGTGAGGGGGGATAAGTGATGTTATTAGAGGCCGAGACAAAGCTGGTACGGGATAAGTCACTGGGATACCTCGTAACAACAGAAGAAACGCCAATCGAGAAATGGAGCCCTTTTACTTTGCTGATGCGTGTTGTGTCGGTATCTTTATCTACATTGCTACTTATTGGACTTCCTATCTTCGCAGTTCTATCGGCAATACTTTCTGCCTTAGGGACATGGATCCCTAGCACTTTGGCCAGTGGCATACCTCCTATTGCTATGGCTTTTTCTGGATTGTTGGGTGGTTTATCGATGCTTCTTTGGTACTATTGGTACTCAAATCAACCCTATAAATCTAGGGTTGTTATTTTGAGCAATGGCTTCATTTATCATGACATCTATCGTGACATCCTAGGAAAGCAGAACAGACTTGCCTATAGGTATAACGAAATTGTCTCAGTGAACGTGGACTTCAGAAAGAAGAGTGTCGGTTTTGTCAAATCAGAATGCTACCCATACTACAGCTACTACATCAATTGCCAAGGAAATCCTGTCGTATCTATATCTTCCCCGTCTTTGCCTTTGATGAGGTACGTAGCCAGCTACATTTGCTCCACGCGCTGGAAAGGCATGAGAGAAGCAATTGAGCGTGGACAAGAGGTTTCATTTGGATGCGTTGCCATAAGTAGGGAGTACGTTAGAGTCGAGGATTTCGGTTCTTCAGAGCGATTGTTATTTAGGATCCAGGCTATCAAAGAGATTAAGCTGTGCATTGATAGTGAGGATGGTTACGTATTCCGCCTGGAGTTTATCTCAGGGTCTAGGTCAACAAAGAGCTCTGATTGTTACTTCCGCTGTGACAAGGTAGATAACTTCCATCTATTTTTCAAGACACTCAAGCTTGTGGGTATCCCTACGAACCTTTCTGAGCTTCCAGCACGTCTCACCTTTGAGAATCATATTAGACAGGCAACAGATGGCTAGACACCAACCGAATGGAGGAGGCACCGATCTTTGGGTACAGCCTTTCCAGGAGATAAGCGAGGTAGTACTGCACGGCAAAGACAAAGAGCACGCATGAGGAAAAAGCAGGCTTCCATAGCTTCCGCCTTTATTTCCTCGAGACGACTGGGCGCCGGACAGCTTTCAACTTGGATCAGTGGATCCCCAGTGCAGAGGCAAACACGCTGTGGCCCACAATGGCCTCTACCACAACACTGATGGCAAACCCCAGCATGGCCAGCCGTCCGTTCCATCGCTCGGCCTTCTCCGTCCAGCCAATCTCCCACTCCGGCGGGGTATCGCCGTCTTGACCGTACTGCGGCACGTACCGCGGGCGACCGGCGCCTTCCCAGCCAGCAGGGCGCTTGGAGTTGAAGAAAGCCATCGAGCCAATCACAACAGCGGCCACCAGCCCGGCCACCATGACGGCAATGTAGGGGAGGAAGGGATTGTCAAGCATCATCGGACTGTCGAGATAGGGATTGAAGGGTGAAAAAGCTCCCAAAAAGGGTAGAGCTGTAACATCTCAAAGCCGAAGAGAAAGTCTGTGAGATGTCCAATGTGGCTCTACCGAAAAGTTCTTCGACAAATTATTGCAGGTTATTGCAGACCTAGCCACTGGGCGAGAGTGCTGGCAAAAACACTGTGGCCCAACGCCGCTTCCGTAGCGATGCTGATCACCAAGCCCAACATGGCCAAGCGTCCATTCCAACGCTCCGCTTGCTCTGTCCAGCCTGGGATCCAGTCGTTGGTGGTGTCGTAGTACTGGGCAACAGAAGCGGAGTCCAGACGAGAAGGGATTCTGGGAGACGATTGCATTGCTAATACCTCGTATTGGTTGCTGTAACCAAACTTAACACAAAGTTACATTTTGTGACAAGCTTCGCTTTCAGGTCAGGGAGGAAGGGATCCCTGGATGCTGGAAGGGATTGGGCGGATGGGTTTGCCGAAGGCTGGCCCGAAGCAATGTCATACTGAGGGAAGCAGGCTTTTTGCGCAGACCATGGCGGTATCCCCCCTTTCTTCTCTCAAGCTTGACCATTCTTTCGATCTGGCTGCCCAGGTGCGGTCAGATTTTCCGATTTTGCAGCGCCAGGTCAACGGCCACCCGCTAATCTACTTTGACAATGCCGCCACTTCTCAAAAGCCACTGGCGGTTATACAGGCGATGGATCATTACTATCGACACTGCAACGCCAACGTGCATCGCGGGGTGCATACGCTGAGCAACGAAGCCACAGATGCCTATGAGGGGGCGCGGGAAAAGATCGCTCGTTTTGTGAACGCGCCTTCTCCTCAGGAGATCATTTACACCCGCAATGCCAGCGAAGCCATCAATCTGGTGGCCTACAGTTGGGGCTTGAGCCATCTGGAGCGGGGGGATGAGATCGTCCTCTCGGTGATGGAGCACCACAGCAACCTGATCCCGTGGCAATGGGTGGCCCAAAGGACGGGAGCCCACCTCAAGTTCATCCAGATCACGCCAGAGGGAGAGCTGGATCTGGAGCACTACCAATCTTTGCTCAGCGACCGCACCCGCTTGGTGGCGGTAACCCAGGTCTCCAACATGCTGGGATCCATCAACCCCGTTCAGGAGATGACTGAACTGGCCCATCGTTACGGAGCCAAGGTTTTGCTGGATGCTTGCCAGAGTGTGCCCCACATGCCTGTGGATGTCCAGGCGCTGGATTGCGATTGGTTGGCCTTTTCGGGGCACAAGATGTGTGGCCCAACGGGGATTGGCGTCCTCTACGGCAGGCGGGAGCTGCTGCGAGCGATGCCCCCTTTTTTGGGTGGGGGAGAGATGATCGCCGATGTGTACTGGGATCACGCCACCTATGCGGATATCCCCCACAAATTTGAAGCCGGTACGCCGGCGATTGCCCAGGCGGTGGGGTTAGGGGCAGCCGTAGATTACTTGAGCCAGATCGGTCTGGAGCGGGTTCATGCCCATGAACAAAGGTTGATTACCCACCTGTTGGACGGGATCCAGCACATAGCGGGTATTACGGTTTATGGCCCCAAGGATCCGGCGCGACGGGCAGGGCTGGTTAGCTTTTCGGTGGAGGCTGTCCATCCCCATGACCTGTCTACTTTGCTGGATGAGCAAGGCATTGCCGTTCGAGCGGGGCACCACTGCACTCAACCCCTCCATCGCTATTTGGGAGTACAATCCACTGCCCGAGCCAGTGTTTACCTGTACAACACGTTGGCGGAGGTGGATCGCTTTTTAGACGTGTTGGCAGAAGCGGTGGAGTTCTTCGGCGCTGCCCTAAGCTAGGGATCCGGGATAGACCTCTGAAGAGATGAGGTAGACTCATGCCTTGGGATCTGGGGCGGTTCTGGAACACGCTCACCTACTATGAGGCCCTGCCTTTGGCGGAGGTGTGGCGTCGGGTTCAAAATGGGTTCCAGGCCGTGGAGGATGATTTTGTGCCACCTTCTCTTTCCGAGCCGGTCGCTATCCAGATAGGGGTGGTGGGGGAAGGTTTGCCTGACGGGTTGGCGGAGGCCCTGCGGCAGCAGGGCGTGGAGGTGAGCCATACGCCAGATTGGGCGACAGCAACCGTGATCCTAGGTTTGGGGGATCCACCAACGGCCAAGGCTTATCTGGAGCAATTGCGCAGCAGTGGGCAAACGGAGCGGATGCTGTTCGACTTTCGCCGGCCCAACCCAGATCTGAACCGGTTTTGGGGCATTTTGGACGATGTGGTCATGGGAGGGGTGAGCCAAAGCCAGTTGCAGTGGGGGGAGGGGCAGCTTCTGTTTACAGGGCAAGTTTCCACGGCCAACTTTGGGGGGTTTGTTTCCACGCGCACCCGCAATTGGCAGCCGCCGCTGGACTTGTCGGGGTTTGCCGGTCTGGAGCTGCGCCTGCGAGGGGATGGGCAGCGGTATAAGGTCTTACTGCGGGATCAAGGCGGCTGGGACAGCCCCGCCTACGGCTATGCGTTCGACACTGCGCCGGGAGAAGAGCAGACCGTTCAGATCCCCTTTGCGGAGATGGTTGCCACGTTCCGCGCCCGCCGGGTTTCTGCTCCCCCTCTCAATAGTCGCCAGATCTACTCGCTGCAACTGATGCTAAGCAAGTTCGAGGCCGATGGCAGCCCAAACCCCCGCTTCCGGCCTGGGCCCTTTCAGCTGGCCGTGCGCTGGATTGGGCTGTATCGTCGGGAGCCTCTGCCGCAATTGATCGGGGTGGCGCGGGGATCCCTTGCCCCGGAGTGGATAGCTGCCCTGCAGGGTAGCTCCAGCCGTTGGTGTGGGGTGGAGATTCCGGTAGAGACAGAGGGATCCGCTCTGGCAGCCCAGTTGCTCCGCCTCCTGCGCTCGCCTCAGAGCGTGGGCCGGGTGGTGTCTTCAGAAGCTTTCCATGCCTAGCTTTCTGGGCCGCCTCAAGGGATCCCTGGGGATGGGGCTTTTGGCCGGCCTGTGGCTGTGGGTAGGTCAGGGGATCCCCTACCTGTTCGACTGGGATGAGCTGATCTACGCCAGCTTGGCGCGGCAGATGCTGGCCAGCGGGGATCCTTTCTCGTTGGCCATCAACGGGGAGCCTTTTTTCGAGAAGCCCCCTCTCTTTTTTTGGCTGCAGGCCCTGTCCATGGCTGTTTTAGGGATGAACGAAGGGGCAGCGCGCTTGCCCAATGCTTTTGCTGGCGGGATCACGGTGGCGCTGCTGGTGGGGTGGGGATCCCATCTGCGTGGGGTGGGGTTTGGCTGCCTGTGGGGGATCCTACTGCTGACAGGCTACCTGCCCTTGTTTTTTTACAAAACTGGTCTCATCGACCCGCTACTCAACCTGGGCATGGGGGTGGGTCTGGGATCCCTTTGGGCCGCCGAGGAGGCCTGGCGGGCCGGGTACTCTGGACGCAGGTGGAGAGCGGTGGGGGCGCTGGCCCTGGGCTTGGCAGTGTTGGCCAAAGGGCCGGTGGGGCTGGTGTTGCCCCTGGCTATCTGGATCCTCTACAAGCTCTGGCAACGGGATCCTCCCCTTCGATGGGGGGAGAGCCTGGTTTTCCTCAGCCTAGCTGTGACTGTTCCCCTCACTTGGCTGGCGTTGGAGGGGGTGCAACGGGGGCCAGAATGGGTGGAAGAGTTTGGGCGCTACCAATGGCGCATCCTCACCAGCTCAGATGGGCATCCCGGCCCGGTTTATTTTCATCTGTTGGCCTTTGCCCTGGGGTGCTTTCCCTGGGGCGCTCTGGCTTTGGCCGAGATCCTGCAGCCCATCCCCAGGAGCGTGGGCTCGGTGGATTTGACTCGGCGGGCAGAATCTCTGCTGTTGGTGGCTTTTGGGGTGGTGCTGGCCCTGTTTTCGCTGCTGGTGCAAACCAAGCTGGTTCACTACACCTCGCTGCTGTACCCCATTGGGGCCTACTTTGCTGCCCTGCGCTTGCAGCGCCTGGTTGCTGAGAAAAGAGGGCCCAGTTTTTGGGAAAGTGCCTGGATCCTGCTCAGTGGCTTGTTTTGGCTGGCCCTGTGGCTGTTGCTGCCCTGGCTGGGATCCCAGGACCCCGCTGGGCTAGTCCAAGCATGGGTCTTTGCCGGCATCCCTGACGACTTTTCCAGCAGCTTGGTGCTGGGATACCTGCAGGCTGAGGTGGAGTGGCCGGTGTTGACCTACGTCCCCGCCGCGATCCTGCTGCTGGGAATTCTCCTTTGGAGTCGAGGACGGCGGCGGGCTTGGGGCTGGACAGTTTTGCTCTTGGCCACGGGACTGAGCGCCCAACTGGCCTGGTGCTGGGTCTTCCCCCGCCTGCTGCAACACACCCAGGGAGGAGCCGTCCACTTTTTCCGGCAGTTTGCCACTTCCGAAAACAACGCCCAGCCGGCTCTCTCTGGAACGGTGGGCCTGTACGGCTTTCGCTCTTTTGTACCCTATTTTTATGGCCCGCTGCAGGTTCCCTACGCCGCCAGCCCAGAAGAGCTGGCCGACTGGCAAGCCCAGGGGCAGGCGCCCGACTACCTGGTTACCTGGGATCCCTTTGTAGCTGAACTTACAGCTCCCGAGGGCGAACAGGCAGCCATTCTGGGATCTTGGCGGGTCGTCGAGCGCCGCAGTCCCTTTTGGCTGTTGAAAAAAACCTCTTCTCCTCCCTAGGCCCCAGATGAGCCAGTACGTGCTGCGCATCAGCGATATTCCTGCCCAAGATCGTCCCCGCGAGCGGCTGCTCAGCCAAGGGGCAAGGCACCTCTCCCACGCCGAGCTGCTGGCCATCTTGCTCAACACTGGCCAGGGGCCAGGCAAGCTCTCGGCAGTCGGCCTCGCCCAGTTGCTCCTGAAAAAATTGGAAGCCCAAGGAGATCCCTTGGCCCAACTGCGCCAGGTGGAGGCAGGGGAGCTGCTGCAAATTGAAGGCATTGGCCCGGCCAAGGCAGCCACAGTGTTGGCCGCCATCGAGCTGGGACGACGGGTGTTTTTGAGTCGTCCGCCAGACCGGACAGCCATTGAGTCGCCAGAACAAGCGGCTATGGCTCTGAGTGGTGACTTGATGTGGGAATCTCAAGAGCACTTTGCCGTCTTGCACTTGGATGTCAAGCACCGTCTGCTCAGCCAGCAGATTGTAACCCGGGGCACCGCCACCGAAACCCTGTCTCATCCGCGGGAGACTTTCCGCAGCGCCATCAAACAGGGGGCCAGTCGCATCCTCGTCGCCCACAACCACCCTTCCGGGAGCTTGGATCCCAGCCCAGAAGACCTTGCCCTTACCCGGCAACTCTTGCAAGCGGGGCAACTGCTGCAGATCCCGGTCTTGGATCACCTTATCCTCGGCGGCGGACAGTTCCTCAGCTTGCGCCAGCGCACCAACCTTTGGCAGGAGTTTCCCCAGCCGGAGTAGTCTTCACCCCCAGCCTTTCTCCCAGAGAGAGAGAGTAGAATCAAGGCAACGGACAGGTTCGCCGTCTTTGGGTTGACCACGCCCAAGGGATCCCTGTGTGTGGGCTCTCAAGAATTGGGCAGCGGCTCAAAGCGCATCCCCACCTTGAGCTGGCCGCCATTGACCAGGTCCCAAGCGGACTGTTCTTTTTTGCCAGGCAGTTGCGCCCGCCGGATCAACAGGGATCCCTCTCCTGTGGCTACGTAGATCCCTTCTCCTCTGGCCAACCCCACCACTTCTCCGGGACTGCCCTGGGGGATTTCAGGGGGTGGCGAGTGCAGTTGGGGAGAGGCGGAGCGGACAATCTTTATCCGCTGTCCCTCTATACCGGTGAAACAGTTGGGGGAAAAGGCGCGGATTTGGTTGTGCAAGGCCTGGGCAGGGCGCTGCCAGTCGAGGTGAAAGTCTTGTTTTTTGAGCAGAGGGGCGTAGGTTGCCCGGGATCCATCCTGAGGAATAGGGGTGAGTTCCCCTTTCTCCAATTTCAAGAGCGTTTCCACCAAGAGTTCTGCCCCCAGTTGAGCCAGTTGGGGTGCCAATTCTAGGCTGGTTTGCTCTGGCCCAATGGGTAGCTTGGCCTGGAGCAGGATGGCCCCCGTATCCATTCCCTCATCCATGAGCATCGTGGTTACGCCGGTCTCGGTTTCGCCGTTGGCAATAGCCCACTGGATGGGGGCAGCGCCACGATAGGCGGGCAGGAGGGATCCATGCACATTCACACAGCCCAGCTTGGGCATCTGCAACACCGTCAGGGGCAAGATCTGGCCGTAGGCCACCACCACAAACACATCGGCAGCCAGCGCCTCCAGAGCCGCCAGCACTTGGGGATCCCGCCGCAGGCGGACAGGCTGCCACACCGGGATCCCGTGGGCCTGGGCGAGAACCTTGGTAGGGGGGGGAAGCACCTTTTGTCCCCGTCCCTGGGGCCGATCCGGCTGGCAGACCAATCCCACCACTTCAAAGGGGGACTGCGGCTGCAACAGGATCTGCAGCGAAGGCAGGGCAAACTCTGGCGTGCCGAAAAAAACAACCCGCATGGCCAACCCCAACGAGCACTGTCCTTCAGAATACGCTCAGCCAGCGGCTGCAAACGCTCGGCTACTTACTATCTCCTCCGTCAACTGACACCCGGAGATTCAGTCTGGGAGGCAGGAGAAGGGGGTGGCGGCTTATCCAGCGGAGAGATTTCTCTCTCTGAGATGGGGGATCGCCCGGTCAAGGGCACCTGCGGGGACTGCCAAAAGGCGGGCTGTTTGAGATCGAACTCCTGGCTCCAGGCCGGGAAAAAGGAGCCCAGTTTTTGCCCGGAAAGCCGCAGCCTTTGCAAGAAAGTCCATTCCAGACGGGTCAAGGCTCGCCGCAGAAAATCCCTAGCCCAATCCGGATCCGGGGCTTCTGCCGCCTGCAAGTTCACCTGCAGGAGGCCCAGTTTGGGATGGAAATGAACCCGTGCTTGGATCCCTTCCGGACGCAACAGGTAATTGAACACCTGCTGGATGGCCACCTCATCCCCCCGCTGAGCGCGATACAGAGGGCTGTTGGGGTTGGGCTGGGGCTGGTAGCGCCACTCGCAGTGCCATTCCGGGATCCCTTCATTGGCCAGAAAGCCAAACAGCTCCACCTGACGCTGCCTGTGGGTCAGCGCCATTTGCTCCAAGGCCGGCGAGAGGCTCCCCAGCAAAGCATCCGGCTCAGGCAGGGGATCCCCTTCTAGACGCAGCAACAGGCGGTGGCCGGAAAGCCGCGCTTGTACCTGGAGATAACCCAACCCCAGGGATCCCAGGGCTTTTTGCAGATCGGCCAAAATGGCGGGCAGAGGAGCCTGGACATCCAAAGAATCGCTCACCGACAAAAGATCTCCAACAAGCCCTAACCCAACCTAGCCAATTTCCAAGGTTGCTTGGATCCCTGGGATCGCCGGCCAAGATGGCCAGATCCATTCTGCTTTGGATAATTGCTAGATCCCCAGGATCAGGCGAGCTGCAGCGAACTGAGTTAACCTCAGCAACGGCTACAGCCCATAGAAATCCGGCCCGGATCCCTCGTAGCTGGGGTTGACCCGCAAGTTTAAGTGGGGACAGATGATCTCGCAGGTGCGGCACTGGATGCAGTTTTCCAAAGACATGGCATGGGAGCGGATGCCATTTTGGTCGCGGATGTGGTGTACCTCTGCTGTGCAGTCGGCAACGCAGGGGGTGGGGCGATTCAGCTTGTCGTAGGTGGCGATGCACCGGCGGCAGGTTTCGGCGTCGAACTCCAGGATGTGACGGTTACCCTCGGGGTAGCGGGGATCCGCGAAAAAAACCGCATCGGGCCGCGAGAAATAGCCCGGTCGAGAGGCCAATTCCTGGGGAGCCAAGGTTGTGGGGGCCACAAAATCCGCTTGAATGGCAGCGTGGGGGGCCACATAGCTGCGCGGGGGTGGCTCGCTGGGGCTGACCCGCCCGGTGAGCAGGGTGTAGGCGCGCAGAGTTTCTCGTCCGCGGCGAACGGGATCCTGCAGGCCCCAGCGCAGGGATCCCAGCCAGGGGTGGCCGGCATCGACGCTGCGGCACACCTGAGGTAAGTATTCTTCCAGCAGGCGGGAGTTTTCCAAAAAAGCCTCGCGGAAATAGCGACTGCGGTAGAGGTTTTGCCCCACTGCACTTTCCATCACCGCCTTTTGATAGTCGGCTTGGATGCGCAGATCCCCTTTCAAGAAGCCATCGTGAATGAGGCCCGCCGCCAGATAGCCGGTTTCCATGGCATTATCCACCCCGGCCAAGCTGCCCACATCCAACACCCCCAGCGCATCCCCCAACAGCAGGGCTCCCTCAACGCCAAACCGGGTGGGCAGGCTGTGGTAGCCCCCTTCGGGAATCACGGCAGCCCCGTACTTGAGCAACCTGCCGCCAGCAATTAGGGACTGGATCCAGGGGTGAGCCTTGAACTCCTGCAGACGTTGCTGGGGGTTGAGGTTGGGGTTTTTGCTGTCGAGGCCGATGATCAGACCCAAAGCCAGGCGGTTTTCCTTAAGGCCATAGACGAAGCCGCCGCTGAAGCTACCATCCAAAACCGGGTAGCCCAAGGTATGCCACACCTGCCCCTGCAGGGACTGGGGGATCTGCCACACCTCTTTGACCCCCACCGACCACAATTGCGGGTTGGGGCGCAGTTGAAACTTCTCGATGAGATCTTTGGAAATGAAGCCTTTGTCGCCAAAGCAGGTGAGTTCGGCAAAGATGCAATCTTCGTACACTTGGCCAGAATCGCTTGCCCGTACCCCGATCACCCGCTCCCCCTCGTAGAGGATTTCATGGGCGGCAAAGCCGGGGAACACATCGAGGGTAACATTTGGGATCCCTTTGGCTTTTTCCTGCAGGGTTTCGGCCAGCCAACGGATGACGTGGCTGAGGGTGAGAATGAACTGTCCCTGCTTGCGAAATCCCGGCGGGATCACCGCTTCCGGCAGATCCCAGCGCTGTTGGGATCCCAACACGCTCAAGTGATTGGCTTCCACCCGGCCTTCGTGGGGAAATCCTTGGCTTTCAAAATCGGGGAAGAGCTTGGCGATCACTTGGAGGTTGCAGATGGCGCCACTGACGATGTGACCGCCGAATTGGCGGGCTTTTTCCAAAATGGCAATAGAGATTTTCAGCCCAGAGAGCTTGGCCAGATCCAAAAGGCGGTGGGCCAAGATCAAGTTGGAGGAGCTTCCCCCCACCAAAAGAAGGTCGTAGCGGATGGCTTCACTCATAGTCCCCCACACGGTAGCTCTGGATACCCTGCCTGTATCCTAAAAAGGGGAGGGGAGAAAGAGGGCAAAACTTTAGACCTTCTCAAGCCTCTGGTGCGAGCCCCCAGCAAGATGATCGTCGTCGGCCTAATGTCGGGCACTTCGGTAGACGGGATCGATGTAGCCATCGTCCGCATCGAGGGCGACGATTCCCTACAGTGGGAGTTAATGCATTTCCAGACGATCCCCTATTCCCCAACGCTGCGGGCGGAGATTTTGCGGGCTGCGGATCCCAAAACCGGCACGGTAGATCACATCTGCACCTTGAACTTTCGCTTGGGTCGAGCTTTTGCGGCAGCGGCCTTGCAAGGGATCCAGGCGGCCCATCTTACCCCCCAACAGATCGATCTCATCGGCAGCCATGGTCAAACCCTTTGGCATAACCCCAGTGGGCCAGAAGCTTCGACTTTGCAAATCGGTGAAGCTGCAGTTATTGCCGAGCTGACCGGGATCCCGGTGGTGAGCAATTTTCGGGCGCGGGACATGGCGGCAGGAGGTCAAGGCGCACCTTTGGTAGCTTTTGTGGATTGGCTGCTGTTGAGGCATCCCCACCTTCATCGTGTGGCCCAAAACATCGGCGGCATTGCCAACCTCACCTATCTCCCCAGCCTCTACAGTGGGGGATCCCCCTTGGCTTTCGACACCGGCCCCGGCAATGTTTTGATTGATTTGGCGGTGATGCGGGCCAGTCAGGGACATCAAGCCTTTGATCGCGACGGAAAATGGGCTGCCCAAGGCCAGATCCACTGGGAAAAAATTACAGAATGGATGCGGGATCCCTATTTTCAAAAGGCACCGCCCAAAACCACTGGTCGGGAGTATTTTGGATCCCTTTATTTGGAGCAAATTTGGACCCAATTTATATCCGCTCACGACTGTATTGCCACCCTCACGGGGTTCACAGCCTGCTCCATTGCCCAAGCCTATAGGGACTTTTTGCCCGCGACCCCAGATCAAGTTATCCTCAGCGGTGGCGGCACCCAAAACCCTGTCCTTATGCGACTGCTGCAGGAACAACTGCCGACCACAACCCTGTTGACTTCCGACCAAGTGGGGATCCCTTCTAAGGCCAAAGAGGCCCTTGCCTTCGCGGTATTGGCCTATAAAACCTGGCAAGGTAAGACCAACAATTTACCGGAAGCAACTGGGGCAAGACATGCTGCCATCTTGGGCCAAATCACACCCTCTTGTCGTAACCAGTCCTAACTCATCTGTATCGTTATCTCCAACAAGCTTGAGCCATTCCTCTTACTCCCGAGGAAAGAGAAATGTCCAGAATTGCGGCGGAGCCTCTGCCGAATCCAGATCTCGCTAGGATGTCACGCAAGGCTGAGAAAAGCGATAAAGTTACCTTGCCAAAATCTATAAATCAAAAGCCCTAGTTCTTATGAAGGATCGTCCTCTGCCTCCACTTCTGCTGGCAATCATGATTTTTAATTTCTTCATTCTCTTTGGCTGTAGTGTTGTCCGGCATCACCTGTTTCAGTCTGGAGGATATGATCTTGGCATCTTCGACCAATCCATCTATCTAATCAGTCGGGGAGAGGTCCCGTTTTCGACCATTCGAGGGATCCACATCTTGGGAGACCACGCAGCCTTTATTCTCTATCCCATCAGCTTTTTGTACCGCATTGTCCCCTCGGTCTATTGGCTGTTTGGGCTCCAATCCCTGGCGTTAACCTTGGGAGCATTGGCTATTTATCACCTTGCACTTCAGGCCAAGGTCGATCCCAGCCAAGTGATGGTGATTGCCACAGCCTATCTTCTCTATCCGGCCATTTTTAACGCCAACCTTTTTGATTTTCATCCAGAGGTTTTGGCCGTTCCCCTTTTCTTGGCGGCTGTGCTCTGCATTCGCTCTGGAAAATTGAGGGGGTTCCTTCTCTGTTTGAGCGGCATTCTTGGCTGTAAGGCGGTGTTATCTCTCAATGTTGTTGCTCTGGGAGTCTGGCTGTTGTTTTGGGAAAAAGGACGAATTCAAGAACGCTGGCAACAGCGCTGCCAAGTGGGCGGCTGGACGGCAATTGCGGCAGGATCAGCTTGGTTTGGGATAGCCACTTTTGGGGTCATTCCTCACTTCAGCGGCAGCGAGCCGGCAGCCGTTTCTCATTACGACTATCTAGGGAATTCTGTTGCGGAAATTGTTCAAGGTTTAATCTTGAGACCGATGCTGGTTTTGAGCAAAGTCTTCTCCCTGGACACCCTGCTTTATGGAGTTTTGTTGGTCGTGCCTTTGGCTTGGGGTCTCTCTTGGCGGCATTGGGATCCCTGGATCCCTGCCCTGCCTACCCTGGGTTTGAATATACTCTCCAGCAACCCCGCCTATCGGGATCTGGTACATCAATACGCTTTGCCTATCGTTCCTTTCTTGTTCTTGGCCGTCATCGAGAATGTGAAAAACCATCCCTTGCAGAGCCATTTTATAAAAGATGGAAAACTGCCCCTGATCTGGTCTTCGCTGGCCTTTTTGGCCTTGGGGAAATACACCTTTTTCGGCTCGATTTATCTCAGCTCCCTGGACACTTGGCAGGCAACCCGACAGGCTCTTGCCCAGATCACCACCCAAGGGGGCGTCCTCACCACCCACGAGATCAGCCCTCACCTCACCCAGCGACCTGTAATCTACTTTACAGACGAGGGCCGCTTCAATGGATCCCCGCCCTCTCAGTGGGATCCCTTTGATTATGTGTTGCTCAACACCCGTCATCCGGGGTGGCGCAGCACTCCAGAGTTCTCCCGTGTCCTGATTGAAGCTTTACAGAAGGAAACTCAATTCCAGCTTCTGTACCACCAAGATGGGGTGTATTTGTTCTCTAGGTTACGAAAAGACCTCTAAGAATCGCATAAGAATCGCAATTCTAAGGACTGCAGACTACTTTATTGGCACTTGATCTAATTGACTTAAACCAAGTCTTCTTCTCGTTGCAACAAATGATTAAGAAACTGCTGCTTCAATCTAAAGAAATTGTTTACACTTGCAAGGCTTAATCTGAGCTTAGTCTTCTCTTAACTTCAAGCCACTAACTCTGTAGTGCCTATCCTCATGCGCGAATAGAGTAGCGCAGGGGTTAGGTGCTGTTTTATAAGACTCGCCAAGTTTCTAAACAAAACTTGTCAAGACAAGAGGAGAAGTCAACGTGAGTATCCATTCGCATGGCCCTAAGCTTCGTCCTGGAGACGAGCCTATGTGTAACCACTCTCCCAACCCCACTTTCAGCAGCATCCTGGAGAGCCGTTTGCAGCGGCGTCAAGTGTTGCAGGGGGGAATTGCTGCGGCGGTGGCCACCTTTTTTGGCTTGCCTGCGCTGAACGGTGCTTCCAAATCGGCAAAAGCCGCCAGTGGCAGTGCTTTGCTGGGCTTCAAGGCAATTCCTGTGAGCGCGGAAGACAAACTGGTGGTGCCCGAAGGCTACACTGCCCGTCCGCTGCTGGCTTGGGGTACTCCCATCACCGGCACCTATCCACAGTTCAAGCTGGAAAACACCGGTGCCGAGCAGGGAATGCAGGTGGGCAGCCACCACGATGGCATGCACTTCTTCCCCATCGAAGGGAAGGATCCCTGGCAGGGCAGCTCCACCGAGGGTTTGCTGGTGTTTAACCACGAGTACGTCGAGCCTCGGTTTATGCATGCTGCGGCTGTGGGCCAAAAGCTGGATTCCGACTTGTATCCCACCAATCCTGACGGCAGCCGCGATCCCGACCAGGTGCTGAAAGAGCTGAATGGCCACGGGGTGAGCATTGTCCACATCAAGCAGCAGGGAGACGGCAGTTGGGAAGTGGTGCGGGATCGCCTCAACCGCCGCATCACCGGTCTTACCCTCATGGAGATCCAAGGGCCAGTGCGGGGATCCGACTTCGTGAAAACCAAGTTCAGCCCTGAAGGCACAATGACCCGGGGTACTTTGAACAACTGCGCCCACGGCGTCACTCCCTGGAATACCTACCTCACCTGTGAGGAGAACTGGGCTGGCTACTTCAGCAACACCAGCAAAGGCCCCGACCAAAAGCCCAACCTGCCCCGGGAGCACAAGCGCTACGGCGTAAGCACCGAGACTTCCCGCTACGGCTGGGAGCTGGCCAGCAACAAGGCGGACGAGTTCATCCGCTTCAATGCCACCCCCACCGCTGCGGATGCCACCCAAGACTACCGCAATGAGCCCAACACTTTTGGCTGGGTGGTGGAGATCGATCCCTTTGATCCCAGCAGCACGCCCAAGAAGCGCACGGCTCTGGGCCGCTTTGCCCACGAGGGCGTGGTGTTCCAGCCGCCGGTGGAAGGCCAGCCGATTGTGGCCTACATGGGGGACGATGCCCGCTTTGAGTACATCTACAAGTACGTCTCTGCCGAGCCCTACCGCAAGGAAACGGCGGGCGGACATCTGTTGGACAATGGCACCCTGTATGTGGCCAAGTTCAACGAAGATGGCACAGGGGAGTGGCTGCCGCTGGTGTTTGGGAAAAACGGTCTAACCCCGGAAAACGGCTTCACCAGCCAAGCAGATGTGTTGGTGAACACCCGCACGGCGGCGGATTTTGTCGGTGCTACTAAAATGGACCGGCCTGAGTGGGGAGCGGTGGATCCGCAAACCCGCATGGTCTACTTCACCCTGACCAACAACAGCCGTCGGGAACAAGACCAGGTGAACGCTGCCAACCCCCGTCCCAAAAACAAGTGGGGTCACATCATCCGTTGGAAGGAAGCCAACGACCGGCCTCAAGCCACCCGTTTCGAGTGGGATCTCTTTGTCTTGGCCGGGCCGCCGGAAGATAGCCGCAAGCTATCGGGCCAGCCCCTCAATGAAGACAACATCTTCAACTCTCCCGATGGTCTGTGGTTCGATGCCAGCCGTCGCCTCTGGATCCAGACCGACACCAGCGACAGCAATCTCAACAAAGAGGAGTTTGCGCCTTTTGGCAACAACCAAATGTTGGCTGCCGATCCGGATACAGGGGAAATTCGCCGCTTTTTAACCGGGCCGATTGGGCAGGAGATCACCGGTGTGGTCACCACTCCCGATCAGCGCACCATGTTCATCAACGTGCAGCACCCAGGCGCCAGCACCAGCGAGGACGACTTTGCTGCCGGCAAGGTCGATTCCCGCTGGCCAGACTACGACCCCAATCTCTACCCCCGCTCGGCGGTGGTGGTGATCACCAAAAATGACGGCGGGATCATCGGCACTTAATCGGCGCTGAATCCTCATTATCAACCGCATCACGCAATCAGGCGGCAGGGATCCTTCATCTCTGCCGCTTTCTTGCACTTAACCCAGCAAGGCTGATCCCTGCAGGGTCAGGAATCTGGAGCTATCTCTCAAGTACCAATTCTCCCTCTGGGAGACGAGCCGGGGGTGAGGGAAATTAATCCCACAGGTTCAAATCCGTCACTGCTCCCAAGCTGCTGCTGGAGACCAGCTTGGCGTACTTGGCTAGGGTGCCCCGTTTGTAGCGAGGCTCAGGAGGAGACCAGCGGGCGCGGCGGCGGGCCAGCTCTTCTTCGCTCACATGCAAGTGCAACTGGCGAGCCGGGGCATCAATGGTGATGAGATCCCCTTCCTCCACCAGGGCAATCGTGCCCCCCACATAGGCTTCGGGAGCCACATGGCCCACTACCATGCCGTAGGTGCCGCCGGAGAAGCGGCCATCGGTGATCAGGCCAACGCTATCCCCCAAGCCGGCGCCGATGATGGCCGAAGTGGGCGAGAGCATCTCCCGCATGCCGGGGCCACCTTTGGGGCCTTCGTAGCGGATCACCACCACATCCCCTGCTCGGATCTGGCCGGAGAGGATGGCCTGCAGGCAGGACTCCTCTGAATCGAAGACCCGCGCCGGCCCGGTAATTTTCGGGTTCTTGACGCCGGTAATCTTGGCTACTGCTCCTTCGGGAGCCAGATTCCCCTTGAGGATGGCCAGATGCCCTTGGGGATACAGGGGGCTGTGCCAAGGGCGGATCACCTCCTGATCCGGGCTAGGCTCGTCCGGCACATCCCGCAGGACTTCGACGATGGTCTGGCCGGAGATGGTGAGGCAGTCCCCGTGCAGCAGGCCGTGGTTGAGCAGCATTTTCATCACCTGGGGGATCCCGCCAGCCCGGTGCAGGTCGGTGGCCACAAACCGCCCTGAAGGCTTGAGATCGCAGAGGACAGGCACGCGAGCACGAATGGTCTCGAAATCATCTAGCGTCAGGGGCACTTCTGCCGCATGGGCAATGGCCAGAAAGTGGAGCACGGCGTTGGTGGATCCCCCTACAGCCATGATCACCGAGATGGCATTTTCAATGCTTTTACGGGTGATGATGTCGCGGGGGCGGAGGTTGGCTTTGATGGCCTCTGCCAAGACCTTGGCCGATTGGGCGGCACTTTCGGCTTTCTCTTCGTCTTCTGCAGCCATGGTGGAGGAGTAGGGCAGACTCATCCCCATAGCCTCAAACGCGCTGGACATGGTGTTGGCCGTGTACATGCCGCCGCAGGATCCCGCACCAGGACAGGCGTGGCGCTCCACCGCCAGCAGCTCTTCCTCGGAGATGCGCCCGGCACTGAACTCCCCCACCGCTTCAAAGGCGCTGACGATGGTGAGGTCGCGGCCATTGTAGTGACCCGGCTTGATGGTGCCGCCGTAGACGAAGATCGAGGGTACATTGAGGCGGGCCATGGCGATCATCGCCCCCGGCATGTTCTTGTCGCAGCCGCCGATGGCCAAGAGGCCATCCATGCTCTGGCCGTTGACCACTGTCTCGATGGAATCGGCAATCACTTCCCGCGACACCAGGGAGTATTTCATCCCCTCCGTGCCCATCGAGATGCCGTCGCTAATGGTGATGGTGCCGAACACCTGGGGCATACAGCCCGCTGCCTTCAGAGCCGCCTCCGCCCGCTCCGCCAGAGTTTGGATCCCCATGTTGCAGGGGGTGAGGGTGCTGTGGGCGTTGGCAATGCCGACAATGGGCTTGCCGAAGTCTTCGTCGCGAAAGCCTACGGCCCTGAGCATGGCGCGGTTGGGGGAGCGCTGTACTCCCTGGGTAACCACTTGGCTGCGCAGCGGGAAAGGGGAATTGGCCATCATTGCAAGAGGAAACCGGGACGAAGTAGGGAGAGGAGAAAAGGGGTAGAACTCATCCTACCGCGTTTCTTCGGGGGAACATGAGCTTTCCCGGAAAGAGGGATCCAAACCAAATCTGAAGCAACTCTGTAAGTTGTCTGCACCTGCGCCGAGGATCGGCCAGCCTACCTAATAGAAGGGATCCCAGGTTCCAATCGCCCTGGCAAGACCGAGTCCTTGCACTCCGGGTCAAGACGCAGGGGTCGGGGATCCCTTGTATGGGTGTTTTTCTTTCGTGTTGGCGAAGCCTCGTATGGTTCTCAGCTCTCCTCTCCCCTCGCCTGCAGTGCCCAGCAGTGCCGACCGCGTTAGCGGGACGGAGTCCTCACGGGAGATGTTGCGGGATGTGCTCACCCTCTCCCGTCATGTTTTACAGCAGTTTGGCAGTTTTACGGCAGAGGCCCAAGACTTCAGCGCCCTGATGAACCGCATTGCCCTGGCCGGCAAGATGATCGCCCGGCGGCTGAGTCAGGCAGGACTGATCGAAGGGGCGCTGGGGGTTACCGGCAGCCTCAATGTCCAAGGGGAAGAACAGCAACAGATGGATGACTATGCCAACCGGGCCTTCATTCGCGCTTTGGAGCAAACGGGCCTGGTGTGTCGGCTGGTCTCGGAAGAGATGAAAACCCCGGCTCGCCTGCCGGAAAACTGCTCCCTCAGCCGCCTGGCCCTGATGATCGATCCCCTGGATGGATCCTCCAACATTGACGCCAACCTCAGCGTCGGCTCTATCTTCTCCGTCCTTCACCCTCTTGAGGATCGCCCGGAAGCGGACAACCAAGACCTGCTGCAACCGGGCCGTCGCCAACTGGCTGCAGGATATATTCTCTACGGCCCCAGCACCCAATTGGTCTATTCCGTCGGCAAGGGGGTACACGGTTTTACGTTGGATCCCAGCTTGGGGGAATTTATCCTCTCCCGCAGCGACATCCGCATTCCTGAACGCGGCTCCGTCTACAGCCTCAACGAGGGCTATTTTTGCCAGTGGAGCGAAGGGATCCAGAACTATGTCCGGTATGTTCACCGCCGCGATGGCTACATCTCCCGTTACAGCGGCGCTCTGGTGGCGGATTTTCACCGCATTCTCCTGCAGGGCGGAGTTTACCTCTATCCCGGCACCCAGAAAAAACCGGAGGGCAAGCTGCGCCTGATGTACGAGGCCAACCCCCTGGCTTTTCTGGCCGAGCAGGCGGGCGGGGCGGCCACCACTGGCACCGAGGCCATCCTAGACATCGTCCCCCAATCTCTCCACCAACGGGTGCCCCTTATCATCGGCAGCCGCGAGAACGTGGAAGAAGTGCTGCGCTGCCTAGAGGGTTCTCTGGTGCCCTAGGTTCTTCCCAATCCTTCTCTTTGAGCCAAGCTGGCCTATGGTAACCCTGGCAGAAAACCCCCTTCGCGTTGGTCTCAACCAAGAACGCACCCCGGATCCCTGCATTGTGGTGCAGTTTGGCGCTTCTGGGGATCTGGCCGCCCGCAAGCTGCTCCCGGCCTACTATCGGCTGTTTGGGCAGCGGCGGCTGCCGCCGGAGTTTACTTTGGTGGGGGTGGCCCGCCGCGATTGGACTCACGAGGTTTATCGGGAAAAGATGCGGGCTGCCGTGCAGGAGTTTGCCCCCCAGGACTTGGGGCCGGAGGCCCTCTGGCAGGACTTCGCCAGCCGCCTGTTCTATTGCCGCCTCGATATCGGAGATGCTGAGAGCTATCTGCGCCTAAAGCAGCTGCTCAGCCAGCTGGACGAAGAGCGGGGCACCCGCGGCAACCGAGTGTTCTATCTGGCGGTGGCGCCGGACTTCTATGCCCAGGCCATCCAACAGCTGGGGGCAGCTGGCATGGTGGCCGATCCGACCAAAACGCGGGTGGTGATCGAAAAGCCCTTTGGCCACGACCTCACCTCGGCCCAGGAACTCAACCGCCTTGTGCAGCGAATTTGCCAGGAAGAGCAGATCTACCGCATTGATCACTACTTGGGCAAAGAGACGGTGCAAAACCTGCTGGTCTTCCGCTTTGCCAACGCCATTTTTGAGCCTCTCTGGAACCGCAACTACATCGACCATGTGCAGATCACCGTGGCGGAGACGGTGGGGGTGGAGGATCGGGCCGGCTACTACGACACTGCCGGCGCCCTGCGAGACATGGTGCAAAACCACCTAATGCAGATCTATTGCCTGACGGCCATGGAGCCACCTGTCTCACTGCGCAGCGATGGGGTGCGCAACGAAAAGACCAAGGTGCTGCAGGCCACCCGCCTAGCGGATCCCCGCAATGTGGCAGCCGCAGCGGTGCGGGCGCAGTACGGCCCTGGCTGGATTGCCGGCAAGCCGGTGCTGGGCTATCGGCAGGAGCCCAATGTCAATCCCCAGTCCAAAACCCCCACCTACGTCGCTCTGAAACTGGAGTGTGATACTTGGCGGTGGAAGGGGGTGCCCTTCTACTTGCGCACTGGGAAACGCCTGCCCAAGAAGGTTTCGGAGGTGGCCATTCACTTTAAGCAGGTGCCCCTTTCCCTGTTCCAATCGGCAGCTCGGGAGGTGAGTCCCAACATCCTGGTACTGCGCATCCAACCCAATGAGGGCATCTCGTTGCGCTTTGAGGCCAAGATGCCGGGGCCAGAGATCCGCACCCGCTCGGTGGATATGGATTTCCGCTATGGGACTGCCTTTGGAGCGAGTACACCGGATGCTTACGATCGCCTGCTCCTGGATTGTCTGCTGGGGGATCCAACGCTGTTTACCCGTGCCGATGAGGTTGAAGCGGCCTGGCGGGTGGTGACGCCGGTGTTATCGGCCTGGGAGTCTGAGCCCGGCAGCGGCAATGGCGGCGGTGCTGCACCGCCTCTGTTCACCTATGAGGCCGGCACTTGGGGGCCAAAGGCTGCCGAAGATCTGCTCACCCAATCGGGGCGGCGGTGGCGGCGCCTCTGATTTGGCCGATGGCAGTTGCAGAGGAGAACACTGAGAAGTAGGGATCCCCGGCTGTTGCAGCTAACATGGGCATGGCCTGTTTATTGCGTGGGTATCATGCCGCCACTGTTGTTCCGGTTATCCGTCCGGCCCTGGCGAGCCTTGTCGGTGGGCCTGGCAGTTGTGTTGGGGATGGGAGGGTGGAGCTCTGCCCAGGCCCAGGTGTTGCTGCACGTCCCTCTGCCCAATGGGGGCTTGATGCAGGCCCAAGCGCTGCAACTGGCCACCGACTCGCTGCGGTTAGCCCAGTTTGGCCAGACGGAAGAAGCGCTGCGCCGCCTGCAACTGGCCGTGTCCATGGTGCCCAACTCCTCAGAGCTACTCTACGTTTTGGGCAACGTACACCTAGAACTGGGGGACTTGGAGCAGGCGATTGCCTCGTTGCAAAAGGCCCGCGCCCTATCTCCTCAAGATGGGGATGTCCTCTACTCGCTGGGATCGGCTTATTTGCGGCAGGGCAGCTACTTTGCCGCTGCTGAAACCCTGGAACGAGCTGTGGCCCTGCAACCGGATAACCCCAATGCCCGCTTCCAACTGGGCAATGCCTACCTCATGCTGGATCGGTGGGATGCGGCCCGGCAGGAATATGAGAAGACCTTGGAGTTGGATTCCGCCTATTGGCCGGCCATGAACAACATTGGCTTGGTGGACTATGAGCAGGGGGATCTCGACGCCGCCATCGATCGCTGGGAACGCACGATAGAGATGAACAATGCCGTAGCAGAGCCCTATTTGGCCCTGGCGACTGCCCTCTACATTCGGGGAGAAACCGAACGAGCTGAGGAACTGGGGGCAAAGGCCATGCGCTTGGATCCCAACTATGCCCGCCTGCAGGTGTTGCGGGAGAACCTGTGGCGAGAAAACCTGCTGCGAGATGTGCAGATCCTCCTGCGCACCCGCCCTGTTGCAGAAGCTCTGCAGCAAGCCGCTATCGAGCAGTTCAACCGGCGGATGGGCCTCTCAGAATAGATTCAGGATAGATTTAGGAATTGACAGTGGGAAGTTCTGCAGGGGATCCCTTGAGAACTCGTGCCTGAAACTTGGCCCGAATCCGCTCGGCAATCCCGGCACTGTTCAAGCCTAGTTCTGCCAAGGATTCCTCGGGGGTGGCGTGCTCCACCCACACATCCGGCACCCCCAAGCGCAACAAGGGCACTGCCAGGTCGGCGTCGAGCAGGGCTTCGGCCACTGCCGAGCCAAACCCACCCATGAGGCAACCTTCTTCCACCGTCACCACCAAGCGGCTCTGTTCGGCCAAAGGCAGGATCAGCTCAGTATCCAGAGGCTTGGCGAAGCGGGCATTGACCACCGTGGCTGAGATGCCGTGTTCTTTCAAGATCTCCGCCGCCTGCAGGCTGGGATGCACCATCGACCCATAGGCCAGGATCAGCACCTCGCCGCCGCTGCGCAACACCTCGGCTTTGCCGATGGGCAGGGGTTCCCATCCCTCTTCTGCCAGAGGCACCCCCACGCCAGATCCGCGCGGGTAACGCATGGCGATGGGGCCCTGGGTGTACTGGATCCCGGTCACCACCATGCGCTGTAGCTCCGCTTCATCTTTGGGAGCCATTAGCACCATTTCCGGAATGCAGCGCAGATAGGCGATGTCGTACATGCCTTGGTGGGTGGGGCCATCGGCTCCCACAACTCCCGCCCGATCCAAGCAAAAGAAGACCGGCAACTTTTGGATACAGACATCGTGGATGATCTGGTCGTAGGCCCGCTGCAAGAAGGTGGAATAAATGGCCACCACTGGCCGCATTCCCTCACAGGCCATGCCAGCCGCCAACGTTACAGCGTGCTGCTCGGCGATCCCCACATCCACAAACTGATCCGGCAGCTTTTCCTTGAGCTTATCCAGGCCAGTGCCCGTATCCATAGCGGCGGTGATGCCGATGATGCGGGGATCCCGCTCGGCCAGCTTGCAGAGGGCATGGCCAAAGACCTTGCTGTAGCTGGGGGGCTTGGGCTTGGTGGGCGGGTAGGGCTTGCCGGTGGCCAGGTCGAAGCGGGATTGGGCATGATACCCCACCTGTTCCGCTTCGGCAGGCGGGTAGCCCTTGCCTTTGACGGTAGCTACATGCACCAGCACCGGGCCGGAGATGCCGTGGGCCAACTCAAAGGCATCCAACAACTCCGCCAGGTTGTGCCCGTCCACCGGCCCCACGTAGGTAAAGCCCAGCTCCTCAAAGATGATGCCTGCCTTGTTGTTTTGCACGGCGGTAACCAGCTTCACCGTTTCCTTGAGGCGGTCAATTTCTGGGCTGAGGCTGGATCCCAGTAGGGGCAGGTTCTTCAGTTGCTCTTCTAGGCTGTCGGCCAAAAACTGCACCGGCGGGCTGAGGCGCAGGCGGTTTAAATAGCGAGGGATCGCCCCCACATTGGGGGAAATAGACATGCCGTTGTCGTTGAGCACCACCATCAGGTTGGTCTTGGGCAGGTGCCCGGCGTGGTTGATGGCTTCATAGGCCATGCCTCCGGTCAGGGCACCATCCCCAATGATGGCCACCACCTTGAAGTTGTCTCCCCGCCGATCCCGAGCGATGGCCATGCCCAAAGCTGCCGAGATGCTGGTGGAAGCGTGCCCCGCCCCAAAGTGATCGAAGCGGCTCTCGCTGCGCTTCAGGTAGCCGGAAATCCCCCCCTTCTGGCGCAATGTGTGGAAATTGTGGTACCTGCCGGTGAGCATTTTGTGGGCATAAGCCTGGTGCCCCACATCCCAGATCACCTTGTCTCGATCCAGATCGAGGGTCTTGTAGAGGGCCAAGGTCAGCTCCACCACCCCCAGCCCTGGCCCCAGATGACAGCCGACCGGGGAATTGGCAGCCGTCTGCAGATGTTTGTCGCGAATCTGGCGGGCTAGGCTGCGCAACTGGCTCAGGTTCAGGTTTCGGAGCTGGTTGGGATGAGTGATGTCACTCAGGTGCATAATGGACTCGTCCTTCCGGTGTGATCTCACTCTAATTCATTTTCAGGAGGGGTTTTGTAGCCCTCCCTGATACATTTACGCTGAACACTGCTGAACATCACTGTTCAACTATGCAGCGATAGCATTCTGTTTGTTTCCAAACAGAATGGCGGTATCCCGCAAAGCTTTGAGTAGAATACCCAAAGCGCAGTTTCCGTGTCGTCTTACTACCAATTTTCTGCTTTGCTTTGGCTACCATGTTGGCAGACTCGAAAGTAAACAGAAAGATCAACTGGTAGTAATCCGTACTGAACATATTATACATTATTTTCAGTATAGTTGAGCTTATTATTGACTAGAGTCATGCTCTCAAAACTTCAAGGAATGCAGGGATCCCCTTAATGCTGGGCCAAGGGCAGTGAGATCTTGAAAGGGGCACGCCAAGGAGCTTATTCAAGGGTTAGCCTCGCGTAAGGCCCTCGGTTGCTCCGGAGTTAAGGGCTAGGGCCCACTGCCGCGATGGTTTCTTCCTTTTTGTTAGCCATGAAAATTGCCGCCAACATCACCCAGCTCATCGGTCGCACCCCGCTGGTGCGGTTGAATCGGATCCCTCAGTCGGAAGGGTGTCTGGCCGAGATCGTGGTGAAATTGGAGAGCTTTAACCCTGCCGCTTCGGTGAAAGACCGCATTGCCGTCAGCATGATCGAGGCTGCCGAACAGGCCGGTTTGATCACCCCCGGCAAGACCATCTTGGTGGAGCCCACCTCTGGCAATACCGGCATTGGCCTGGCCATGGCCGCTGCTGCCAAGGGTTACCGGCTCATCATCGTCATGCCTGAGAGCATGAGCCTGGAGCGGCGACTGCTGTTGAAAGCCTACGGAGCAGAGGTGCACCTGGCCAGTAGCGCCGGCGGCATGGGGGAAGCCATCTGGAAGGCTGAAGAGATCGTCCGCCGCACTCCCAACGCTTACATGTTGGGCCAGTTCACCAATCCCGCCAACCCCCGGATCCATGCCAGAACCACCGGCCCGGAAATTTGGGAAGATACCGATGGTCAAGTGGATATCCTGGTGGCAGGGGTAGGTACCGGCGGCACCATCACGGGGGCGGGCGAGTTTTTGAAGGGGAAAAACCCAGCCATTCGACTGGTGGCCGTTGAACCCAAGGCCAGTGCCGTCTTGAGTGGTGGACGGCCCGGCTTTCATCGCATTGAAGGGATCGGAGCGGGATTCGTGCCTGATGTGCTGCGGCGCGACCTGCTGGATGAGGTGATCCCAGTGGAAGATGAAGAGAGCATGGTCTACAGCCGGCGCCTGGCCAAAGAAGAAGGGATCCTCTCCGGCATTTCCACTGGGGCTGCCTTGGCGGGAGCCATCCAGGTGGGGCGGCGACCGGAAAACGCTGGCAAGCGGATTGTAATGATCCAGCCTAGTTTTGGGGAACGCTACCTGAGCACACCTCTTTTTCGCGACTTGGAGCGGGATTCCGATTCGAGATGACGATGATGCTGAGACTGCTGCCCTACAGGTCGCCCTGGCCCAGAGGGCGAGCTAGCATGGGTGAGAGTGACGTGGCGGAACGGCAGACGCGCTAGACTTAGGATCTAGTGCCGCAAGGCGTAAGGGTTCAAGTCCCTTCGTCCGCATGAGAATCCCCTACTTC
>NZ_JBSSCZ010000016.1:0-82887 GCF_054060215.1 Thermostichus sp. OS-CIW-30
ATTACCCTTGCCTCAATGAGAACTGCTTACCAGTACCGTTTGCGACCTACGCCCAGCCAGATTGCTTTGATGAGCGAGTGGCTAGACTTGTTACGCAAGCAGTACAACTACCGCTTGGCAGAGCGCTTTGCGTGGTGGGAACACAATCGCTGTGATAGCAATGCTTGTCCCCTAGTCTGTCATTTGCCCCAGCTGAAAGACAAGCCCGATTTCTACTCCCAGAAACGGGACTTGGTGAAGACGAAAGCCCTGTTTCCGGAGTACAGAGCCATCCATTCGCAAGTCCTGCAAAACTGCATAGAGCGAGTGCACAAAGCATTCGACCGCTGGCTGAAGGGGGACGGTAACGGCAAGCGGGCAGGGAAACCCAGATTCAAGGGAGTTGGGCGGTATCGCTCCTTCAGTTTCCCCCCAATGCAACAGGACTGCATTTGCGGGCAGTTTATCCATCTGCCCAAAATCGGTGCTGTTCGGATAATTCAGCACCGTCCTTTGCCTGAGGGCTTTGTGATTAAGGCGGCTACCATCAGCCGCAAGGCAGACGGGTGGTATGTGACCTTGAGCCTGCAAGATTCGTCCGTCCCTGAGTTTACTCCTGAGTCTGCAACGCTGGAAAACACTACAGGGATCGACGTGGGACTGGACTCCTTTTTGGTGACCGACGCGGGGGAGTCTGTTCCAGTTCCCCAGTACTATCGCAAGGCAGAGCTCAGGCTCAAGAGGTTGCAGCGAGCCTTGTCTCGCGAGAAGAAGGGGTCAAACCGCCTATGGCTAGTGACTAGTGGATAGTGACCAGTGGATAGTGAATAGTGACTATCCACTAACCACTATCTCAGCGCAAAGATTTTCATGACAAAACAGCGAACTGGCTGGTAAGCAAAGGCAAGCATATTGGGTACGAAGCCCTGAATATCAAAGGTGTTGCTAGAACCCGACTAGCAAAATCTACCTATGATGCTGGGTGGGGACAATTTCTGCGAATTCTGGCAGTCAAGGCTGAAAGAGCTGGGCTGAGGGCGATTGCAGTGAATCCCAACGGCAGCAGTCAAAACTGCTCTCGGTGTGGTCAAAGAGTACCGAAAGCGATTCAAGACAGGTGGCATTCTTGTTCCCATTGTGGGCTAGAACTAGGGCGCGACCACCATGCGGCCATCCACATCAAGCACAGGGCGGTGGGGCATCCCGTTCTTTTCGCGTCAGCGGGACGTAGTCCTTAAAGCGCAGGAAATGTCCTTTTCGCGCTAGCGGCGCGGAGCGCTTTGCGTCAGCATGAGTGTGGGAGTATGTCACGCTGAAGAAATCTACAGGGATCCAGTTGGGGACATGTCGAATCCTGCTGCTGTCCAGGACTTGTCTGCCAGCCTGAAGATCGGCCAGGTGGCATTGGCAGCTGGCTTGTCCGTGCGCACGGTGCGTTACTACGAGTCGATTGGCCTGCTGAAGCCAACGGTGGAACGGGCGGAGTCCAGCTATCGATTGTTCGACCCTTCGGTTTTGGTTCGCCTGGCTTTTATCCGCCGCTGCCAGAGCCTGGGCCTGAGCTTAGAAGAAATCCGCCAAATCCTGGATGTCCACGACCGAGGGGAGCAGCCTTGTCCAGAAATTCGCCAGCATCTGCAAGGCAAGCTGCAGGAGATTGAACAGCGAATTGCCGATCTGCAAGCGCTGAAAAGCCAAATTCAAGGTCTCCTCTCCGATTGGCAAATCACCCCTGCGGCTGCTGATGAAAAAGAGGTGATCTGCCCGATTTTGCAAAAACCAGAGGCCAGGGGCGGCAAGGGCAACAGCCGTTACTCCACCGTTACCGACTTGGCCAAGTTGCGCGGCTGATCCACATCGGCTCCGCGGCGCAAAGCCATGGCGTAGGCGAACAACTGCAGGGGGATCACGTTCAGAACCGCCGACAACAGGGGTGTCGTGCTGGGCACCTCGATGATGTGGTCGGCTTTCTCCCGCACCTGGGTGTCTTCGGGGTTGATGAGGGCGATCACCCGTCCCCCCCGCGCCCGCACCTGTTCGATGTTGGAGAGCATTTTTTCGTAGACGGGATCCCGGGTGGCAATGCACACCACCGGCACCCGCTCGTCGATGAGGGCAATAGGGCCATGCTTCATCTCGCCTGCCGGGTAGCCTTCGGCGTGGATGTAGCTCACCTCTTTCATCTTCAAGGCTCCTTCCAAGGCAATCGGGGCGTTAACCCAGCGGCCCAGGTAGAGCATGTTGGCAACATGATGGTACTGCTCCGCCAGTTGGTCGTAGAGGGCGGCGTCCTTCAGCATCAGGCTGATCTTGCCCGGCAGCTCAATCAAGGCTTGCAGGTGGGCTTGGATCTGGGCCGGGCTGAGGATCCCTTTGGCTTGGGCCAGTTGCAGGGCCAGCAAATACCCCGCCACCAACATGCCAGTAAACACTTTGGTGGAAGCCACGGCAATCTCCGGCCCGGCATGGATGTAGAGGACTCCGGCATCCGCCAGACGGCTGGCCTGGGATCCGATGGCGTTGACAATCGCCAGAGTCGGGATCCCTTGGGTGCGGGCCTCGCTCATGGCTGCCAGCGTATCGACGGTTTCTCCCGACTGGGTTAAGGCCAGCAACAGGTGGTTGGGGCGCAACACCGGCTGGCGGTAGCGAAACTCAGAGGCGTAATCCACCTCTACAGGGGTACGGGCCAAGCTCTCGATGAAGTACTTGAGCACCCAGCAGGCGTGCCAGGCAGTACCACAGGCTACGGCGTGGATGTGCTCAATGTGGGCCAGTTGCGCTTCAGAAAGCGTTAGCCCCTCCAGTGTCACCCGGCCCTGTTCCAGATCCACCCGCCCCCGTAGCGTATCGGTGGTGGTGCGGGGCTGCTCAAAGATCTCCTTTTGCATGAAGTGCTTGTAGCCTCCCTTGGCGGCTGAGACGGGATCCCAGGCCACGGTGATGCTGGATTTGCGCAGCTCCTCGCCGGTAATGCGCAGGTAGCGCACTTGAGACTCCGTGAGAACCGCCATTTCCCCATCTTCTAAGAACACCACCTTGCGGGTATGGCGGACAATGGCAGGCAGATCGGAGGCCACGAAGTTTTCTCCTTCTCCCTCTCCCACCACCACGGCTCCGGCATTGCCCAAACGGGCTGCGATCAGCCGATCCGGCGCCTCCCGATCCAGAGCCACCACGGCGTTTCCCCCCCGCAGTTGCCCCATGACCTGGCCAAAGGCCGCCTCAAAGGAGCCCAGCTCTTCTGTATAGAGGCCGAGCAGTTGGGCGATCACTTCCGTATCGGTTTGGGAGCGAAATGGGATCCCCCGCTCCAGGAGACGCTCCTTTAGCTCCAGGTAGTTTTCCACAATGCCGTTTTGGATCACCACAATGCGCCCGCGCTCGTCGCAGTGGGGGTGAGCATTTTCTTCGGTCACGCCGCCGTGGGTGGCCCAGCGGGTATGTCCGATCCCTACCTTGGCCGTGGGCATGTTGGCCGTCAGCTTCACCAGCAGGTTGTGCAGCTTGCCGGTGGCGCGAACAATCCTCAATCCCTCTTCGGGATCCACCGTGGCGATGCCGGCAGAATCATAGCCCCGATACTCCAAGGTGCGCAGGCCCTCCAACAGGATGGGGGCAGCCCACTGAAAACCCACGTAGCCGACAATGCCACACATTCCTCACACCTCAACCTCAGTCGCGCCAGCGTTGCGTAGCAATACAGGCAACACCTTATCCGCAAAGCCTACCCCAGGTTGGGGATCCCTTCAACGGCTTTGGCCGCCGTTGTTACCTCAGCGGGTCATCTCAGGGATCCCAGACTCCCGCTAGAGAGAGGGGAAAGGCAGCCAACTTATGGGGAAGTCTGCGGCTGCCATCCTTGGGATCCAGAGACAATCCCCTGGGCAAAAGAGACGGGCGCAAAACGAAAGTGATACCCTTCGGCCACCGCGGGCTGGATCCCATCTTCCCCAGGGACGCTGGAGACCAAGTTGCTCAGCCCTAATACCAACTCTCGAATGCCGCGGCGAAACTGGGGATCCCCGGTCAGCTCGTCGATGTCGGCGGTAATTTTTTGCATATTCTGAAAGGTGATGCGGGCGGAATCGAGGGTTTGGCGCAGAGTAGCTAAAGTGCCCGGATCGTTGAGGCTGGCGGCAATCTGCTGCAGATCTTCGGTAGCTTGGGCCACGTTCTCCGCAGCCGCTCGCACCTCGGCCAGGATCTGGCGCACATCGGCCTGGAGTTGTGGATCGGTAACCAGCGGGCGCACCGCGCTCGACATGGCCTGTAGATCGGCGCTCACCTGCTGAATGTTCTCCAGGGCGGCGTTAAGGGAAGTGCGGTTTTGATCCACCAGGGCGGTGAATTGATCGGCAGCCGCTTGCAAACTGCGGGCAGTTCCCCTCACAGCTCCAGCCGCGTCTTGGATGGCTGTGGCAGCGGTCGTGAATTGCAACAAGTCCAGATCTTCGGTGCGCAGGGCAGCTACTCGCTCTTCCACGGTTTCTGAGAGATCGGCCACGCTATTGGCAACGCGGGTGAGCCCTTCTAGGGTGGCGTTAAGGGTATCGAAGAGCTCATCGTCGTTGATCCGTGTGAGCAACTGATCCAGCCGGATCAATAACTGGCCAAAATCCACTCCAGGTTTGCCCTCCACCACATCCCCATCGCAGATGATTTGACTGCTGTCGCAATCCGCTGCCAGAGGGGATCCCGTTGCCGCCTGACCCCTCCCCTGGGGCAGGATGTCCATCACCGTTTCCCCCACCAACCCCGTCTGTTTGGTAAGAAACAGGGAATCGCGGGGGATGACTAGGGGCTGATCAATGGTCACCTGTACTTCTACTTGGCTGGGTTGAGGCACAATCCGCTCCACTCGACCTATGGTTACCCCCCGCAGCCGCACGCTGGATCCCTCTGTCAGGCCGACCACGTTGGTATAGGTGACGGTAAATTGAAAGCCGCGACTGCCAAAGCGCAGGTTGTAGATCCACAAAAACAGGCCGGCAAAGCCCAGCGCCCCCGCCAGGATCAATAGGCCCACTGCCCCTTCTCGCACTGCTCGCGAACGCATCACACCTGCCCCGCCACTTGAATTGGCCCTTCTACGCTACCGCTGAAAAACTGCCGCACAAAGGGGTTATCGCACGTTTCAATCTGCTGCACGGATCCCTCCCACTGCACCCGCCCCTGAGCCAACAGGACAATGCGGTCGGTGGCGCGGTAAATGGTGCTGTGCTGGTGGGTCACCACAATGTAGCTCTCACAGGCTTTTTTCACCTGCTGCAGCTCCCGGATGAGATCTTCAATTACCGTGGAGGCAATGGGATCCAAGCCCGCTGTGGGCTCGTCGTACAGCAGCAATTGGGGCTCATCCTGGGGCAGAGAAGGATCCTCCATAATGGCGCGGGCGAAGCTGGCCCGTTTGCGCATCCCCCCCGAGAGTTCTTCTGGCAGGTTGTGCTCTTTGCCCGCCAGTCCCACCGCCTCCAGCTTGGCGGCCACCAATTCCCGAATGCGGGAGTGGGGCAACTGCGAGTGCTCGTAGAGCAAAAACCCCACGTTTTCTTCCACCGTCAGGGAGTCGAAGAGGGCGGCCTGCTGAAACACCATCCCTACCCGCAAAGGGGGAGTTGCATGATGGGCTTGAATCTCCGGGAGTGGGATCCCGCACCAGAGCACTTCTCCAGCGTCTGGCTCCGTTAGGCCGGCGATGATGCGCAGCAGCGTCGATTTCCCGGTGCCCGAAGGCCCCACCAGGCCCAGGGCCTCACCCCGGTACACCTTCAGATCCACGTGGTCAAGCACCACCGTCGAGCCGAAGCGCTTGGAAACTTGGCGCAGCTCCACCAAGGGGGCAGTGCTCTGCACTGCTGGCATGCTCAGAACCTCCGCCCTCGCCAAAGGCTGGAGCCTATTTTCCGCGGCCTGCTGCTCCTTTGGGCTGTCTATGCTGCTTCTGAAGCACTTGACCAATGATTTCAAGCAAAACTGGGGGCTCAGGATGCTTCCCTCCTTGAGTCGGCTTCACTGCTAGTTTAGGAGTCGGCAGGGGCCAAGGCAATGAAGCAGCCCACAGCCCTATCAAGGCAGATCAGGGATCCCTGGCGATAGGCCCAAGCCGTACCTCTCCTCTCCATTCTCTCTGCTCTGGGGCTCAGGGGCGAGGTCTTCCTCAAGGGCAGTCACCCAACCGGAGGGGACGATTTCCATCTCGTCTGTAACCCCTGCTCTTTTCTCTTCCCTCTTCTCTCCGTCAGCCAGCTCCGGCTGTTCATCCTGCTCCGAATTGAGTTTCACGCGCCGCGAGAAGCCCCAGACAAATAAGGGGATCACGGCCACCACCATCCCCCACTCTGGGATCTCGATTTGGGGGAAAAACACCTCCAACAACATGGTGCTCCCCACCAGGGCAATGATGGCAAAAGCGGCATCTTCCAGGTGAGAGAACTCATCCAACCAACGCAAAAACAGAGAAGCCATGTAGCGCATCAGGGTAATGCCGAGAATGCCGCCGAGGATAATGACCCAAGCCTTGCGGGAGACACCCACCGAAGCGGCGATGCTGTCGAAAGAAAAGACCAGATCCGTCAGTTCCACCATTACCAGGGTCTGCCAAAAGTTGGCGTGGCGGGTGATGTCCTGTTCTGGGCCTTCTTCCCCGCCCCGAAAATGCTGCCAGGCCAGCCAGAGCAGATAACAGGCCCCGAAAAACTGAGCGGGTGGATACTCCACCAACCAAACTGCCGCGAAGACAATGGCAATGCGAAAGCTGTAAGCGCCGATGATGCCCCAGCGCAAGGCCCGATTCTGCTGCTGGGGGGTGGGCAGATGCTTCACCAGAGCTGCTAGGGCAACGGCGTTGTCCGCAGAGAGGGCGGCCTCCAAAAACACCAAAGCCACTACCAAGAAAATATCTGTCCAGGTGAAGGACTGAGTCATCCCTTGCGCCAGGATCAAGGTCGCTCCCATCGCATCTGTTGCATTTTTGACAAGTGTTGCATCAATTAGCATATTCGCGCGTT
The DNA here is from genome assembly GCF_054060215.1 of Thermostichus sp. OS-CIW-30. Classification (NCBI taxonomy): domain Bacteria; kingdom Bacillati; phylum Cyanobacteriota; class Cyanophyceae; order Thermostichales; family Thermostichaceae; genus Thermostichus; species Thermostichus sp. OS-CIW-30. The sequence continues at coordinate 6,990 of NZ_JBSSCZ010000016.1, forward strand.
TTGTCCGCCCCAGTCAGTCCAACACAGCAGTTAACCAGCGTAGGAACCCTCCCCATCTTCGGATAAAGGTACCCCAGAAAAAGGCATGAACCCAGTTAGGTGACCAGAGGCAACACCCTCAAACTCCCGAAGGATGGGAAAGAGAAAGTCCAAGCCTAAACTATGGCCTGAGTATAGCCTGTTTGGCTCAGGATCTATTTACAATTCTTAACCTTCCGAAATCTGTCGATTCCCTGTTGGATCTCCAGTGGGGCCGCATGAACTCAATCGAGCTGCCAGCCGTTGTCCGCAACGCAGGATCTGGCCTGCCAGAATCGCCGCCCCAAAACCGTTATCAATGTTCAGCACTCCCACCCCCGCTGCGCAGGAGTTGAGCATCGTGAGCAGGGCAGCCAAGCCCTGGAAGCTGGCCCCGTAGCCAATGCTGGTGGGCACAGCGATCACCGGACAATCCGCCAGACCCGCCACCACGCTGGCCAAGGCCCCCTCCATGCCCGCCACCACGATCAGCACGTCTGCTTGCAGGGCCGCCCGGTTGTGCAGCAGCCGATGGATCCCGGCCACCCCCACATCCCAGAGGCGCTTCACCTGAAATCCGGAAAGCTCCAGCGTGAGGGCGGCTTCTTCTGCCACCGGTAAGTCGGCAGTGCCGGCGGAGATCACGCTGACCTGTCCAGGATGGCTGACCACCTGCTGGGACGGGATCCAACACAAGCGGGCCAACTCGGAATACTGGGCCTGGGGCAAGCGGCTGCGGATCTCGGCATACACCTGGGCTTCGATGCGGGTGGCCAAGGCCAGGGATCCCCGCTGGTGGAGTTGCTCCAGGATTTGGGCGATCTGATCTGGGGTTTTGCCCGGCCCCCACACGGCTTCAGGAAAGCCCGTGCGCAAGGGACGGTGGTGATCTACATGGGCGAAGTCTCCCACCGGCTCAAAGGGCAGAAAGCGACAGGCTTGCAGGGCTTGCTCTGGGGTGAGCTCCCCTTGGGCCACCGCCCGAAACAGATTCTGCAGCGCTGTCGTGGAAGGGGGGTTCATGGAAGGTGAGTTCAATCTGCAACACTCGGCTTGGATCTTGCTTGGATCTATGGCGCTAAGGACCCGCGCGGGAAAAACAACACCGGATGCCAACTTTGCCGCAAGATTTCGCCGGTGAGGCTGCGAACCGACCACTCCCAAAAGCTGCCCACATGGGGGGAGGCAGTGGCAATGGCCGTCATGTCTTCATCGGCGGCGGTGGCCAGGATCTCTTTGAGAGGGGATCCCACCCGCACCAGGGTGCGCAGCTGTACGGGCTTCACCTGCTCGCTCAGGGGTTCAAGCACCTGGGCCAGGTCAGCCTCGGCTTTGCGTTGGAGCACCTCCACCGGAGTTCCTTGGTTGCGGCGGGCGCTGGGATCCACCACGTAGAGCAGGGTAAGCGTCTGGCACTGGGAAGTACCGGGCAGCAGGTGGCCGAGATGGTTCAGCAACTGCTGACGCGGCTGCTCAAAGTCAAAGGGCACCAAGAGGCAGCGAAACAGGTGGCGACTGCGCAGGCGCAGTTCCTCCAGGGTAAAGGTAGCCAGCAGCTGGGGGCGCATCACCAGTAGGGGGATTTTCAGCTTCGGCAACAGCGTCATGGTGGTGCTGCCGAACAATTTTTCGGCGAGCAGGTTGTGGGTACCCATGCCTGTAATCAGCAGATCGGAGCCATAGGTTTGGATGCCTTTTAGGATTAGATCGGCTGGCCTGCCCACCTGCACCAGAGCCTCGACTTCCAACCCTGCTGGGATCGGGTTCAGCAGCTTCTGCAACTGGGTCTGCTCTGCCTGGACTTCGGGGGTAATGTCGTCGGGAATGCCGATGTCGTCCTCTTGCCAATCTACGCTGCGGACGAAGGTGACGCGCTCGATGCCATTGCTGTGCAGATCTTCTAGACACTTGCCAAAACGCTGCAGGCCATCTCGGCGGTCGGTGGCAATTAACACGTTTTTAAACATATCGTTTTGAGCATTAGGAGAGAGGGTAGCCGGCTCAAGAGCAACGCTTTGGCCCGCAGCGATCCTAAGCTAACACCTTGCGGGGTTGTTCCCAAGGCAGCAGCTCCGGATCTCTCTTCGGCATCGGTTGCTCAGCGGTTGGGATCTGCCAGGTTGCGAAACTGGGTGTACTGGCTTTCGAACAGCAGGCGCACAGTGCCGGTGGGGCCGTTGCGATGTTTGGCGATAATGACTTCGGCAATGCCGCGATCGCTGGTGTTGGGATCGTAGTACTCCGGGCGATAGATCATCATCACCAGATCGGCATCCTGCTCGATGCTGTTGTGAACTAGCAGCCCGTTGGCCACAAAGTTGTGGTGGCGGGGCATCTCGATGTCGTAAACCGGCTGAGGCTCCCCCGGCTCGCTGATGAGCACCACCGGATCCCAGATCAGCCCCTCCTGCACTACCACCGCCACCTCTTCCTCCAATTGCAGCTCGTCGAGGGTTTTCCAGCCGTCTGGGGTCAAGAAGGGATGGTTGCCGGTGGCGCGAATGGAAAAGTTGAGGCGGGTCTTCAGAACACAGGTGGGCTGCCGACCACTGCAAAACACTTTCACAGGCTGTTGGGGCACCAAGCGCCCGCGCCCGTTCAAGCTGAGCAGGCGGGGCAGTTCCGCCGCAGCCGGCAGGGCCGCCAGTTGATCCAGCCGCCAGATCTTGCCGCGATCCGCATCCATCACCTGCGTATCCCCGGCCAGACAGCCCGATTCCCGCAGGTCTGCCAGTTGCGGGCGCTTATCGGAGCGAGACTCAACAGCTCGACTGAGCTGAGAAAGCACCAGCACCGGCACCATCAGCTCTTTGGCCATGGCCTTGAGGCCACGGGTAATGCGCGACAGCTCCTGCACCCGGTTGTCAGCAGCGGATCCCTGCATCAGTTGTAGGTAGTCGATCAACACCATCCCCAACGTTCCCCCCTGTTCCGCCTGCAAACGCCGCGCTTTGGAGCGAATTTCTGTAACGGTACAGTCGGGGGTATCGTCGATGAACAGGGGCAATTGCGATAAAAAACCAATGGCTTGTCCCAGGCGCTGCCACTCGTGTTCGCTGATGCGCCCAGAACGCAGACGGCTGCTGTCGATGCGGGCTTCGCTGGCCAAAAGCCGCTGCACCAGTTGCTCTCGTGACATTTCCAAGCTAAAGATGGCGACCGGCTGCTTGGCATAGGCAGCCACATTTTGGGCAATGTTGAGGGCAAGACTGGTTTTCCCCATCGAGGGACGACCGGCCAGAATCAGCAAATCGGATCGCTGCAAGCCCTGGGTCAGGTTATCCAGGTCGATGAATTTGGTCGGGATCCCCGGAAGCTGTGCCCCGCTTTGGAACTTCTCTTCCAAGTCCGAGAAGATATTGACCAAAACCTCAGAAGCCGGGATGAGGCTACGCTGCACTCGCTCTTGGGTGAGGCCAAACACCTGCTGCTCGGCTTGATCCATCACCTGAGACAGGGGCTGACTGGTGTCGTAGGCCAAACGAGCCAAGGTATTGCTCACCTGGATCAACTGGCGGCGCATGTATTTATCCATCACCAGGCGAGCATACTGGTCGATGTTGACGCTGCTGACGGTTTGCTCCAGCAGACGACGGATCGCCCCTGTTCCTCCCACCCGCTCCAGAAGATGATGATCCGCCAACCAGGCAGACACAGTCATCAGGTCAGTGGGTTGGCCTTGGCTGTGCAGTTGGAGAGCAGCCCGGTAAATCTCTTGGTGGGCAGAGATATAGAACATCTCTGGACGCAGAAACTCCGCGACCCGCACCAACGCATCCGGATCGAGGAGAATGCCCCCCAGGATTTCCTCCTCGGCTTCAATGTTTTGAGGAGGAAGCCGATCCCCACCCGTTAAGTCGTAATCGCTGATCACCACAAGCCAGGATAGGAAAATCAACCCAGCCCTAGGGCAACCGGCCTCTCAGCCAGTCAGCTCCAATCGTCAGGCGGGTCAAGCTCTAGGCTGAGCATACCCGCTTGTTGCCTAAGGCAAAAACCCTACTCACCCCGGGATCCCTCACGGGAACTCAGGGATCCTCGAAGGTGAGTCCTCATTCGGGAGTAACCTGAATGCGCAGCGTAGCGGTAACTTCGGGGTGTAACTTTACCTGCACGGGATAAACCCCGGTTTTTTTGATTTCCTCGTTGAGGAGAATGTTGCGGCGGTCGATATCTAGACCGCTGGTAGCCAGCACCACCTCGGCAATATCGCTGGTGGTCACCTGCCCAAATAGGAGGTCGTGTTCTCCCACTTTCTTACGGATGACAAAGCGACCGATGGTCTCCAGAGCAGTCTTGTAGTTTTCCGCCTGTTGTCTTTCTGCCAGTTTACGAGCTGCCTCCTGCTCCAGACGCACCTGCTGCTCTTTCAATATGCCAGGGGTAACCCGCACCGCCATCTGCCGTGGGAAGAGGTAGTTGCGAGCATATCCGGGCTTGACGTTGACAATCTCTCCGGGCTTGCCCAGCCCTGGGATCGCCTGGCGCAGCACAACCTGCATGTTACGTTTCGACATTGGGAAGACACTTCTTTTCTCGACAGCCCTCCATTCTAGAGGCTCAGTAGAGCCATTGTCAGCTTATGGTCATTTCGATTCAAACCAGGACACTGCACCCCCACCTAGAACGTTGGTCGCGCCGTCGCGTCAGCGTTACGGAGCAATAATGTACGGGGGAAGAAGGCTTTTCTCAATAGCCCAGGCGTCTCACCCTAGCCTGAAACGACTATAAACTCCAAAGCAAGCTGCCCCCTACGCCTCAGCCCTTTGGCATGAGGGATCCCTTCTCGGAGCTCATTGCCGATGAAGCTCTCTTGCCAAAGCAAGCTGCCCCCTACGCCTCAGCCCTTTGGCATGAGGGATCCCTTCTCGGAGCTCATTGCCGATGAAGCTCTCTTGCCGCTCGCAACCCCGGTAGGAAGACAAGAAGCCACCTTGTTTCTAAACCAAAAATGCGGAAGGTTATTTGTTTCAGGAAATACTTAGCAGAGGGTATAGAGTGGCTGACACCAAAGGGGATCCCTTGAGGGGTTTGCAACATTTGGCGGATATCCCCAAGGATAACCTGGGCTTAACCTCGATTTAACCAAAAACAACTGACCTTTACGTTATAGTAGCTGGACGAATTGGTGAAGTCTTCGATGGAGCGTTCCGTGGGAAACCTTGCGTGCTCGGAGGGAGCCTTGGGGCGCTGCGATCGGTTGAAGGCTTGTTGAGGATCGCAGGGTTAGCTTGAGGGTTGCCTCCAAGCTTCCAGGCGGTAGTGGCATACCCAGCCCGACGAGTTTTGATTGGGTTGGGTAAGGTTCTCGAGTGAAGTAGCCTTTTTTAGATCTGGGCTAGGATTTTATCTTCATCTGGGAGAGGAGATCTGTATGGTGACGTTGCACCCCTTGGAGCGTCGTTCTTTCCTGAAGTTTCTATCTGCCACTGTTGCCGGCTTTGCGGCCAGTCAGACGAATTGGCAGCGGGTGTTTGCTCGGCAGACCATCACCATCAATGGCGCTGGGGCGACCTTCCCGGCCCCCATCTATCAAACTTGGGCCCAAGAGTTTGGCAAGAAAAACCCTAACATCCAGGTCAACTATCAGTCTGTAGGAAGCGGTGCGGGTCGTCGGCAGTTTGTAGCCCGCACGGTCGATTTCGGTGCCAGTGACAGCGTGCCCCGTCCTGAAGAGATCAACCAAATTGAGAATGAGGCTAACCCTCCCAAAGGGATGGTTTCTGTACCCATGGTGGGCGGAGCGTTAGTTGCAGCGTACAACATTCCTGGGGTGGGCCCCGAAATCCGCCTTTCCCGCCTGGCACTGGCGAATATCTTCCTGGGCAAGATCAAGAACTGGAACGATCCCCTGCTGGCTGGCCTTAACCCACAGGTGACTTTCCCGAATTTGCCGATTACCGTCGTGCATCGCTCTGATGGAAGTGGTACCACCGATATCTTCACCACTCACCTCAACGCTATTAGCCCAGAGTGGAAGCAAAAGGTGGGTCGCGGCTCTTCGGTAAACTGGCCAACCGGCGTAGGGGCGCGTGGGAACGAAGGGGTTTCCGAGCAGATCAAGCAAATTCCTGGCTCGATTGGCTACGTGGAATTCGGCTTTGCCAAGCTCAACAACCTGAACATTGCCCGTCTGGAAAACCGGGCAGGCAAGTTTGTAACTCCCAACGTCGAGACGGAGAAAGCGGCGCTGGCCAGAATTCAGCTCGACGAGCGTTTGCTGGGGGTCGATCCGGATCCTAGTGGGGAAGACTCTTACCCTATTGCAGGCTACACCTGGATCCTTGCCTACAAGGTTTACCCCAAAGCCGAGACTTCCAAGGCCGTTAGAGAGTTTCTCCGCTACGGCCTCACTGAGGGGCAGGCTTTCGCTGAGCAGTTGGGATATGTCCCTCTGCCGGAAGAAACGCGGCAAAAAGCTCTGGCTGCGCTGGAAGGCATTACCCCGTAAAAACTCTTACCAACCACTTCTGGCTTCAGGCGGATGAATACCTTTTTTTCTGACAGCAGTTCTATGTTTCGGCCTCGGCCGGTTTTCCAGCGCCGGCGCGACCAGGTTTTTATCTGGGCTACGCGGATTGCCGTGTTTTTCTCGGCCTTCCTGCTGCTCTGGATTGCTCTGGAGATCGGCATTCAGTCTTTACCTGCTATAGACAGGTTTGGACTAAGCTTTTTCTGGAACACCACCTGGGATCCGGTCGAGGATATCTATGGGGCCTGGCCACAGATCTACGGCACGCTAGTGACTTCTCTCATCGCTCTGATTGTGGGGGTTCCTTTTAGCTTTGGCATCTCTATTTTTCTGAGCGAGGATTTTCTTCCGAAGTCCTTGCGTCTGGCTCTGATCATTGTGGTTGAGCTGTTGGCGGCTATTCCCAGTGTGGTGTTCGGCATTTGGGGATTGTTTGTCTTCATCCCCTTCTTCCGCCCCGTTCAGATGTTCCTGTACGAGAACTTCAATTGGCTTCCCATTTTCGGCACACCACCGATTGGGCCGGGGATGCTGACGGCAGGGGTTGTCTTGGGGATCATGATCATCCCCATCATCACGGCCATCGCCAGAGAGGTTTTGGTGGCTGTTCCTCCTGAGCTGCGCGCGGCTGCCTATGCGATGGGGGCTACGCGATGGGAAGCCATTTTTGGAGTGGTACTACCGGCTGCGATTGGGGGTATGTTGGGGGCTGTGGTGCTGGGTTTGGGACGCGCCCTGGGCGAGACCATGGCGGTGGCAATGCTGATTGGCAATGCGCGGGGGATTAGAGTCTCGCTTTTGGCCCCTGCCAGCAACATCCCTGCATTGCTGGCCAGCGAGTTTGCAGAAGCAGCCGACGAGCAGATCTCGGCTCTGATGTATGCGGCTTTGATCTTGCTGGTCATTACGCTGGTGGTCAACATCATCGCTGAGCTATTGGTTCGGCGCGTCAAGTTTGCTTTGACAGCTTCTCGGGAGTAGAGGAACATGGCGACACAAGTGGCAGCACAGGCCAATTTGTTCAAACGCAAAGTCAGATCCAAGCGCGTCGTGCTGGACTGGGTGATGACAGGCCTGATCTTTGCTTCCAGCATTTTTGCGATTGTTGTGCTCGCTTCCATCCTTTACTATGTTTTCGTCAATGGCATTGAGCGCTTCAATTGGCAGACCTTAACCCAGCTTCCTCCTCCTCCTGGCGATCAGGTAGGCGGCTTTGGCAACGCTGTGCTGGGAACGATCATTGTGGTATCGATTGCCATTACAATCACTTTCCCTATTGGTCTATTTGCTGCGATCTATCTCTCGGAGTTCGGCCAGAACAGTTCTACAGCATCATCTCTGCGTTTCATTATCAAAGTGCTGACGGGGGTTCCTTCCATCATCGCTGGCGTGTTCGCCTATGGGGTGCTGGTGCTTTCCACCAAGACCTTTTCTGCCCTTTCTGGCGGAGTAGCTCTATCGGTATTGACTTTGCCGATCATCATCCTCTCCTGCGAGGAGGCTCTGCGCTTGGTGCCGGCGGACACTCGGGCTGCCGCCTACGCCTTGGGAGCTTCGCGGGTGCAGACTGTGTTTCGGGTCGTTTTGCCAGCTGCTTTGCCGGTCGTTCTGACGGGAGTGACCTTGGCCATTGCCCGAGCAGCTGGGGAGACTGCACCTCTAATTTTTACTGCTCTGTTCAGCTTTCTATGGCCTGATGGTCTGCTGAAGCCAGTAGCCTCGTTGGCGGTGCTGATCTACAACTTTGCCATTGTTCCCTTCGAGAACCAGCAGAAAATTGCTTGGGGAGGAGCCTTGGCTTTGGTGATTCTGGTTTTGATCACCACGATCAGTTTCCGGCTGCTGCTGAGTCGTCGTCAGGAAACCATTACTATCTGATCTGGTTCTTCTGAGATTTTTGCCTCACTATTCTTCGATTTTGAGTTTGGGTTCTGAAGCAACGTCTACCTCTGGTATTCCTATGCGCCCTCCATTTCCCGGCACTCCTGATTCCTCTAAGAAGTCTGCCAACTTAACTGTTAAGCTGGAAACGCAAGCAGTCAGTGTTTACTACGGCTCTCATTTGGCGGTGAAGCAGGTTTCTCTGAAGATTCCCAAGAATCACATCACTGCTTTTATTGGCCCTTCCGGCTGCGGCAAGAGTACTTTGCTGCGCTGCTTTAACCGCATGAACGATCTGATCCCGGGGGCGAGAGTAGAGGGATCCGTAATTTTTCACGGGAAAAACATCTACGATCCCGATGTAGATCCTGCTGAAGTGCGGCGGCGAGTTGGCCTGGTGTTCCAAAAGCCCAACCCCTTCCCGAAGTCCATCTACGACAACATTGCCTTTGGGCCACGGGTCAACGGCTACCAAGGAGACTTGGATGAGCTGGTAGAGCGCGCATTGCGTCAGGCCGTCCTCTGGGACGAGGTGAAAGACAAGTTGAAGACGAGCGGCCTCTCCCTTTCGGGGGGACAGCAGCAGCGCCTCTGCATTGCCCGCACCTTGGCCATCCAACCAGAGGTGATCCTGATGGACGAGCCCTGTGCCTCGTTGGATCCAATCTCCACGTTGCGCATTGAGGAGTTGCTCAAGGAACTGGGCCGTCGCTACACGATCATTATCGTTACCCACAACATGCAGCAGGCAGCGCGGGTCTCCGACTTTACCGCCTTCTTCAACACTGAAGTCGACGAAGAGGGGTTTCGCTACGGACGGCTAGTGGAGTTTAACCGCACTGAGAAAATCTTTAACTCTCCCGCCCATCGGGAAACGGAAGAGTACGTGAGCGGACGGTTCGGCTAATCTGCTGTTGGCGATCCCTCAATTCTGGTCAGTTGGGATCCCGCTCGCCTATTCTAATGGGCGGGAAGATCTATGCAAGGTGAGGCACCGGCGAGATGGCCAAGCGGGTGCGTCTGGATAGCTGGTTGGTGGAGCGCGGATATTTTTCCTCACGCCAGCAAGCGCAACGCTCCATTTTGGCAGGAGAAGTCTTTCTAAATGGGGTGCGGGCGGAAAAGCCTGGAACCTGGGTGAGCGGGGATCCAGCGGTGCAAGTCCAGTCTGGGCCTGCTTTTGTCTCACGGGGGGGAGAAAAGCTACAGGGGGCGCTGCAAACTTTTCCTGTTCAGGTGCAGGGTCGTATTTGTTTGGATGCGGGCATTTCCACAGGAGGTTTTACAGACTGCTTGTTGAAACGGGGAGCCCAGCGGGTCTACGGAGTGGATGTGGGCTATGGGCAACTGGCCTGGTCTTTGCGAACGGATGCGCGGGTGATCCTAAAGGAGCGGGCCAACTTGCGCCATCTGCAGCCGGAGGATCTGTACGGAAGCGAGGCACCTCCCCAGAGCTGGCCGGATTTGGCGGTGGTAGACCTGTCTTTTATTTCCCTGACTAAGGTGCTAGCTCCGCTGTGGAACCTGTTGCGTTTCCCACGGGAGGCGCTGTTGCTGGTGAAGCCCCAGTTTGAGGCGGGCCGAGACCAGGTGGGTAAAAAGGGGGTGGTACGGGATCCGGTTGTCCATGCCCGCGTGCTGGAGACGGTGATGCGCTCGGCCGTGGCCCAGGGCTGGCAGGTGCAAGGCTACACGTGGTCGCCCATCACTGGCCCTGCCGGCAATATCGAGTATTGGCTCTGGCTGGCTGAAGGAGAAGGGATCCCTCTCCCCAGCGGCAGTGCGCTACAACAGATGAGCGAGCAGGCGAGAGCGACTTTACATGCATAGATCGTCGATTTTGTCAATAAGCTAATGTGCTGGGTTGGGGGAGATGAGCCAAAAAATTGAAGAATTGTTTCAGGAAGGGATTCGGCGCTATGAATCCGGGGAAGCAGCCAAGACGTTAATTCCCTCTTTTGAGTCGATCTGTAAGGGATCCCCAAAGGCGGCGGCGGCTTGGACGTGCTTGTCCTGGCTCTACCTTCTGGAGGGGCAGGCGGAAAAAGCTCTGAAGGCCGCCCAGACTGCTGTGAAGTTGGATCCGGTGGATGCCCAGCCCCGTGTGAATCTGACCCTAGCCATGCTGGAGCTGAAAAAAACCGGGGTACGCCAGCAGGTGGAGGCCATTAAGCAAATCTTGGCACGGGATCCCGAGCAGATTGAGGGTGTCAAATCCAACCTGCAAGAGGGAGGGAACCGCCGTCCTGCTTGGCCCCACTTGAGCAAGATTTACAACTGGCTCTTTGAAGAAGATTAAGTGACCCTATTCCTGGTTTTGCAACAAGACTTTAGGAAAATCTAGAGCTTTTTATTTTAATCTACAACTCTTAGCGATGTTCTCATGGAGTTGGTGCTAAACTTCTTGTACCCAATAGCAATATGGGATCCATTTATCGATAGAGGTTAGCTCTCGTCGCTTCTCTTCCCCGGCCTCAGTTGATTGATGAGATTGAACTCCGGGCTGGCGCGAGATGCTTAGCTCGGCGGTGGCTGCACTTCATTATATTGCAGTGGTGTTGCACTGCCGCCGCTTCCACAGCCACTGAATCGAGTCCCGTTTTCCAACCTCACTTTTTTGACCCCTTTGACTGCAGATGGGAGGAACTTTAAGATGAACTGTCAGACCGTTTGGGTTAAGAGCGATACCCGAAACCACCAAGGCTATTTCATTCCCCAGTGTGAGTATACTTTGGTCGAGGCCGACCAAAACGGCTGGGCGCTGATCTGTGCGGACAATGCCCGCTGCTATTATGTGGATCCCGAACAACTCTGGTTTGAGGCGGGATGAGAACTGTTGCTGCCTATTCAGGGCTGCTTGACTTCGAGGGAGTTCTGTAGAAACGCGGGCTCCCCATCATACATCCTCCCCATGCCGTTGGGCAGGGGTTTTTTCATGGGATGAGGATTGGCCCGTCATGCCTGTACACAGAACGGGCTTTAGGCTGGTACCTTGGGGCTTCTTCGACCGCAACCCGACAATCAATCTAGCGGAGCCGGCCTAATACTCGACTGGAATCTGGTTCAAGTTCAACTTTCAATACAACTTTTTTCAATACAACTTTCAATACAGAGGGTCTGGTCTGTCCCAGGCCCTTTTTGACTGCCACTTAGGGAGATTCCCAGGGTTAACCCCGCTCTCGCATGGCTTCGGCCAGCAGCCGGGCCACTTCTGGTCGAGAAAACTCCGGCGGGGGCACTTCACCGCGGCGCAGCATTTCCCGCACCTTGGTACCTGAGAGGTGAATGCGCTGGTGAGGCTGGCTGGGGCTGGTCTTGGCCGTGGCCATGGTGCCGGTGACGGTGCAATAGAAAGCATGTTCAAACTTCAAGGGAATGATGCCCAGCTCCCCCGGCTGGAACTCATCGAAAATGTGTTGGGCATCGTAGGTACCGTAGTAGTTCCCCACCCCGGCGTGATCCCGCCCCACAATGAAATGGGTACAGCCATAGTTTTTGCGAATGAGAGCATGGAAAATAGCCTCGCGGGGGCCGGCGTAGCGCATCGACGCAGGATTGATGGCCAAGATCACCCGCTCCTTGGGGTAGTACTTTTCGATCAACACCTCGTAGCAGCGCATACGCACATCGGCGGGAATGTCGTCGCTTTTGGTAGCCCCCACCAGCGGGTGCAAAAATAGCCCGTCCACAATCTCCAAGGCACATTTTTGGATGTATTCATGGGCGCGGTGGATGGGGTTGCGGGTTTGGAAGCCTACAATGGTTCTCCAGCCTCTTTCCCGAAACAGTTGCCGCGATTGGGCCGGGTCAATCTGGTAGGCCGGAAAAAGAGGGTGGGGATCCCGCTGCAGGAGGGTGACGGGGCCGGCCAAATAGACGGATCCCTGCTCGTAGAGCACCTTTACCCCTGGATGTTGCTCATCGGTGGTGCGATAAACTTGCCGGGCTTCGTATGTTTTATCGTAGGTGAACTTCTCGGTCAGCTCCAGTAAGCCCAGGATCTTGCCCTCGGCACTGGCCAAGGCGATCATTTGCCCCTCTTTCAGACCCGCTGCCACTTCTGAGGAGACCGGCAGGGTGACCGGCAGCGACCAAGCCAAGCCATTGGCCAGGTGCATTGTTTCCAGAACGGCCTGGTAATCTTCCCGCCCCATAAACCCCGTTAGCGGGCTGAAGCCCCCAATGGCGATCATCTCCAGATCCGATTGGGCCCGCTCGTCGAGATAGAGGATGGGGCAATGTTCGGCTTTGGAACGCAGCTCCTGCGCCTGCTCAGGCGGGGCAATGCAGTTGATCAGGGTGCCCCCGTGGGGCGGAATGGTATCACCAGCAGGGAGAGTCGATTGAGATTGGCTCATGAGAAGGGCAGCGAGAACGACGGTTGTCCAAATCCAATATCCAGCTATCGAATCCCGGATCTCCAGGAAGCAGGGAAAAAAGCACAGGTCGGGCTGAAAACAGGAGGGAGCAGAACAGGTGGAGACCCCATCCAAATCACGCCCTCAGGGATCCCTTCCATCCCGGTCAATCCAACAAATAGGGGGGCATGCTTTCATCGGTGGCCGATACGTTGTCGAAGATGGGCCGATTCATAATCTTCTTTTGCGCGTGCAGAGGTGAGGATTGGGGTTTGGGCTGAATGGGGGCTTGTCCTCTGGGGTTCTGTAACTCCTGGATGGTTTTGGCCCGCTCGTCCGCAACCGCTTGCAACTGCGCCAGCGCCTTTTGCAATTCGTCCCGATGGGCAGTAACCTGCTGCAATTGAGCTTGCAGGGCAGAGACTTTGTTTTGGTAGTCTTGCAAGAGTTGTTGAGCTTCGGCCAGTTGGCTTTTGAGGGCTTCCATTTCCGGCGATTCTGGGGTTGGTTCTGGGGGAGACTGAGAAGACATCGTTGTCGGCTCCTCGCCTGTGGGAGTAGACTCTGCGGAGGTGGGCTCTGAACTGGTTTTAGCACCGGCCTTGCGCCGAATTCCGCCGGAGCGGCGGGAAATTTCCCCCGACGAAGGAAAGAGGCTGCGGTCAGATCCAGTCACAAGAGCACCTCGCGTTCAACAAACTGCAGCAGCCGCTGACACACCGCCGACCCAGGCCGATAGTCCATCACCGTCAAGCCGTAGTCAAAGGCGATGCGCAAATCGCTGCTATCTGGAATGGTAACGGGTGAAAGCACATCCGCAAAAATCTGTTGCGCTTGCACGTACAATTGCCCGGTGTGGGATCCCGACCAAATGCCCCCCGGCAGATAGCGGTCGTCCAGCATCGTCAAAACGGCGCGGGCGTGGCTGAGCTGGCCTTTCAGGGCCTCAATGTAGCGCAAGGTCACTTCCGTGCAGGAGAAATCGGCGCGGTTGAGCCGCGTCGGGATCAGTACCCGCTGGGCCACCCGCAGGGCATTGGCGGTGAGGGCATTCAGTTCTCCCGGCGTATCGAGAAAGATGAAGTCGTAGTCCGGCAGCAAGGGATCCAGTTGGCGCTGCAATAGATTCTGCCCCATCTCTCCAGCAGCAGCCAGTTGGGCCGCCACTTCCGCCATGGTGCTGTGGGAGGGCGCCACATCCACTCCCTTGTCCGTGCAGTAGATCACCTCTTCCAGAGGACGTTGGTGTTGCGGGTGTAAGCTGGCCCAAACCGTTTCCGGTGCCGGCAAGGATCCGGCCCCTTCCAGGTAAAGGTTGCTGGCGGTGGCCTGGGACGTGAGATCGATGAGCAAAACTCGGTATCCCCGTTGGGCCGTCAACTGAGCCGCGTGGACGCAGAGGGTGGACTTGCCAGTGCCCCCTTTGTTGTTGGTAAAGGCCAGGATACGCGCCATCAGCTCTCCCTGCATTCTGTCTTGCCAACTTGTTCCCCTTCCCGAGCAGCTTGGCCAGATTGAACAGGACAGTCGTTGAGGTGGCCCCGCAGCAGTCTATGCTATTGGGTGTAGCCTGGTGGAGGACAACCATGCGCGATGTACTGGCGATCATCTTGGGAGGTGGGCGTGGCACCCGACTTTATCCCCTGACCAAGCGCCGCGCCAAACCCGCTGTGCCCCTGGCCGGCAAATACCGCCTCATCGACATCCCGGTCAGCAACTGCATCAACTCCGACATCGAAAAAATCTACGTCCTCACCCAGTTCAACTCTGCCTCTCTGAACCGCCACATCGTCAACACCTACCGCTTGTCCCCCTTCACAGGCGGCTTTGTGGACGTTTTGGCGGCCCAACAAACCCCTGACAATCCCGATTGGTTCCAAGGCACCGCCGATGCTGTCCGCCAATACCTCTGGCTGATGGACTCCTGGAAGCCGCGGGACTTCCTCATCCTATCTGGGGATCACCTCTACCGCATGGACTACCGCCCCTTCATCCACCATCACCGGCAGGTTGGGGCCGATGTGACGCTGGCGGTGCTCCCCTGTGAAGAAAAAGTGGCCTCGGGTTTTGGCTTGCTCAAGCTTGGCGAGAACGGTTGCATCGTCGATTTCAAGGAAAAGCCAACAGGAGATCTGCTGAAAGCCTGTCAGGTGGACACCCAAGCCCTCGGCCTCAGCCCGGAAGAAGCCAAAGCCAAGCCCTACATCGCCTCCATGGGCATCTATGTATTCAAGCGAGAAGCTCTGATCGAGATGCTCAAAGTCAAGGAGCACACCGACTTTGGCAAAGAGGTGCTGCCGGCAGCCATCGGCAAGTACCATCTGCAAGCCTACCTCTTCCAGGGTTACTGGGAAGACATCGGCACCATCGAGGCTTTTTACCGGGCCAACCTGGCACTGGTGCAGCAGCCCAACCCGCCCTTCAGCTTCTTCGACAGCGAAATGCCCATCTACACCCGCCCGCGCTTTTTGCCCCCCAACAAAATCCTCGACTCCCAGATTGTCAACTCCATGATCGCCGATGGTTGCATCATCAAAAACGCCCAAATTCGCAACTCCATCATCGGCATTCGCAGCCGCTTGGAGGCCAACACCATCATCGAAAACACCCTGGTAATGGGAGCCGATTACTACGAGTCGGCAGAAGAGCGACAGGCCAGGCTGGAGGAAGGGATCCCACCGGTGGGCATCGGGGCCAACTCTCACATTGTCAACGCCATCGTGGATAAGAATGCCCGCATTGGGCGCAATGTCCGCATCCTCAACAAGGATCACGTCACCGAAGCGCAGCGGGAAGAGGAAGGGATCTGGATCAGCAACGGCATCGTCACCATCATCAAAGACTCGGTGATCCCGGACAACACCATCATTTGAGGGGGAAACAGGCCGGCCCTGGCCGAGAAGGGGGCAGGATGGGGCTGACAGGCCCTTGCGCAGAAACGGCGAGGCTTTTTCTGTTAAGATGGATACCAAGAGCTTCAAAACAAAAAACTGTGAGATCGCTGGAGTGTGTTTAGTAGAACTTCGCCCATTGCCGCTTTGGAAGTTTACGATCCGCAATTGATCTGCCGCTATTACCGCTGGCGCCTGCCCCAAGTGATCGGTCGGGCGCTGGCCATTCTCTGGCCTTTCTTGTGGTTTGTCCTCTGTTTGCGCTGGGATCAACTGTGGGGACACACTGATCGCAATGTGGGACGGCGCTCGGTGCAGTTGCGAAAGCTGCTCACCGACCTGGGGCCAACGTTCATCAAGGTGGGTCAGGCCCTCTCCACCCGCCCCGATCTGGTGCGCAAAGACTACCTAGAAGAACTCACCCAACTGCAAGATCAACTGCCGCCATTTCCTTCCGAGCAAGCATTTGCCCGCATCGAATCCGAGTTGGGCCGTCCGATTGCCGAGATCTTTGCCCAGATCTCTCCAGAGCCGGTGGCCGCCGCCAGCCTGGGGCAGGTCTACAAAGCGCAGTTGCACAGCGGCGAATGGGTGGCGGTGAAGGTGCAGCGACCCCATCTGCAAGAGCAGTTGAGCCTGGATCTGTACCTGATTCGCTGGGCCTCGACATGGCTGGGCCCCTGGCTGCCCTTGAACCTGGGCAGTACTTTGACGGCGGTGGTGGATGAGTTTGGCCGCAAGCTTTTTGAAGAGATCGACTACCTGCACGAAGGGCGAAACTGCGAGCGCTTCGCCGAATACTTCCGCGACGATCCGGATGTGTACGTGCCGCGCATCTTTTGGGCTTACAGCACCCGCCGGGTTCTGACCCTGGAGTGGATCGACGGCATCAAGCTGACGGATGTGGAGCGCATTCGAGCAGCCAACCTGGAAGTGAAACAATTGGTGCGCATCGGGGTGGTTGCTGCCCTCAAGCAATTGCTGGAATACGGCTTTTTCCACGCGGATCCCCATCCAGGTAACTTGTTTGCCCTCACCGATGGCCGTATGGCCTACATCGATTTCGGCATGATGGATCAGCTTACCGAGGAAATGAAGGAGTACTTGGTGGATGCTCTGGTTCACCTGGTGGATCGCGACTACAACGCCCTGATCGATGACTTTATTCATCTGGGCTTTTTGCAGCCGGATGTCGGCCGCCAAGAGCTGATCCCCGCCTTGGAAAAGGTGCTGGCAGACGTGCTGACCCAAGAGGTGGTCAACTTTAACTTCAAAACGGCCACAGATCAGTTCTCCGACTTGATGTACCGCTACCCCTTTCAGGTGCCCTCCCACTTTGCTCTGGTGATCCGATCTTTGGTGACCCAAGAGGGAGTAGCCCTCAGCCTCTATCCCCAGTTCCGCATCGTCGGTGTGGCCTATCCCTATGTGGCCAAGCGCCTGCTGACGGACGAATCGCCGCGTATTCGCCAACGGCTGCTGCAAGTGTTGATCAAGGATGGTAAGTTCCGCTGGAACCGCCTGGAGAACCTGATTCAAATTGCCCGCAGCGATGGGGGATTGGATTGGTTACCCACCGCCCAAACGGGTTTGCGCTACCTGATGTCGGAAGAGGCCCGCGATCTGCGTCGCCAGTTGGTGCTTTCCCTCACAGAAGATGATCGCCTTCACTTTGAGGAGCTGCAGCGTTTGTGGCAGTTGCTCAGCCCTGAACTTTCCCCAGCTTACCTCTGGCAGGCAACGCTGAGATCCCTACCCTCGACCGGCGATCTGCAACACACGCTTGCCGAGTTGAGGGAGCAGGTGCAAGCCCATCTGGAATATCTCAGCCGCTGGCGGCTACCTCAACCTTGGTCGGATTTGCTGGCAGGAGTGGGACAGGAAAGGTAGAACGGAAGAAGATGACTCAAGTTTATTGTTATTGAGCTGGACAAAAGCGTGGCAGATCAGAAAGGTGACTTCATTGCGGGTGTAGTGACTGGCGCCCTGTTGGGAGGGATCATCGGCGGGGTCATTGGGTTTGTGCTTGCCCCTCGACTCAGAAAGGGATCCGCCGAAGGCCAACGCCGGGATCCAGATCGCCTCAACGGCACCTCGGTAGCCCCTGAACGACCGCGCCTCAGTGCTTCGGGTGAGTCGGCCATGTCCAGCGACTGGAGGAAGTGGGAAAATGAGGCAGAACGCATTGCTCAAGCCCGCCGCACTCTAGAGGCCAAGATTGCCGAGTTAAACGAGGCGATCCAGGCCATGCGCACGCAATTGCTCGTCAAGGAAACCTCTTCCAGGGCTGTTGAGGAAAAGCCTTGAGCAGGGGATCCCTGTCCATGCCAAACTAGAGGCGGCAGCGGCTTTCCTCTCTAGGTTCTGCCATCCTCTCTCGGCTGAGTTGCGATCCTGGGCCAGGTCTGCCTCTGGCGAAGGTGCTTCAGCTTAATGGATGTTGAGTTGATCGAGTTGTTTCCCTACTTTTCCCAACCATGATGCTCAGTCACTTGTTGTCTCCTCTCGCTTGGGTGGACGGCCTCTCCCTGGGGTTGGTCTACGGCACTGCCGCGTCTTTGCTGTTCCGCTCCCTTTACCAGTTCATTGTCATTTACAATGCTCTGCTGATCGTGCGGATTTTGCTGAGCTGGTTCCCGCAACTGAACTGGTCTAACCCCATCCTGTCGGTGCTCAGCCAACTCACCGATCCCTATCTCAACCTGTTCCGCGGCATCATTCCCCCCATTGGTGGCTTGGACTTTTCCCCCTGGTTGGCCTTCATTTTGCTCAGCTTTGCCATGCAGGTGGTGGGCCAGTTTGCCTAGCTGCTGTAGCACTGGATTCCTCCTGAGGGGCTCGGATCCCCTTAAGATTGGGAGTCACTTTTTCGTTGCCCGCCATGCAGATCCCCGGCGTTGCCCACTACTGGCTGCTGAATGCTCAGGTTCCCCTGTCGGTACTGAAGGAGGCGGTGCCAGGAGCTGTCCCCAACCGCGATAACCTGGTGTTGCTGGATCTGGAAATCGAAGGGGGGCAGATCCGCCAAATCCAGGCGGCAACAGGGATCCCGCCCCAGGGGATCCCCAGCGTGGATCTAAGGCGGGGCCAAGTGTGGCCGTGTTTTGTGGACATCCATACCCACCTGGACAAGGGGCATGTGTGGCCGCGCACCCCCAATCCCGATGGTACCTTTGCCGGGGCGAGGCAGGCCGGCCAGGAAGATTGGGTGAAGATGAAGCAAGCCTATGACGGGGATCCGGAGCAGTTTCGGGAGGATCTCTACCGTCGCTTCAGCTTTGGTTTGCGCTGCAGCTATGCCCATGGATCCCAGGCGGTGCGCACCCATCTGGTCTGTGAGAACCCTCAGGTTATGGGGGCCAGCTGGGAGGTGTTTGTCCAGTTGCGCCGAGAGTGGGCGGGCAAGCTGGAACTCCAGGCGGTCACGCTTTTGAGCTTGGATGCCTTTCTCACCCCTGCAGCAGAAAAGCTGGCGGACAAGGTGGCGGAAGTGGGCGGGATCCTGGGTGGGGTGGCGGCGATGGGGCCGGAACTGGATCGGCAATTGGATCGGGTGTTTGCCCTGGCCAAGGAGCGGGGCTTGGCTCTGGACTTTCATACGGATGAGACGGACGATCCGGGATCCCTCACGTTGAGACACGTGGCAGCGGCGGCCTTGCGCAACGATTTTCCCCATCAGGTGGTGTGTGGCCATTGCTGTAGCCTGGCCGTGCAACCGCCGGAGGTGGCCCACAAGACTATGGCCTTGGTCAGAGAGGCGGGAATTGCCGTGGTCAGCCTGCCCATGTGTAATCTCTATTTGCAAGCCCGTAACCCCGGCCATACCCCCCGTTGGCGGGGAGTGACCCTGCTCCACGAGCTGAAAGCCTTGGGCGTGCCGGTGATGATAGCCAGCGATAACTGTCGGGATCCCTTTTATGGCTTTGGGGATCACGACGGCCTGGAGGTGTTCCGGGAGGCCACCCGCATTTTGCACCTGGATACCCCCTATGGGGATTGGCCCCAGGCGATTACCACCACCCCTGCCCGCATCATGGGCTTGACCGAGCGAGGGCAAATTGGGGTGGGCTTGCCGGCAGATCTGGTGCTGTTCAAGGGACGTGGCTTTGACGAGCTGCTCTCGCGACCCCAACATGACCGGGTGGTGTTGCGTCAGGGGCAGGCCATCGACACCACTTTGCCGGACTACAGCGAGCTGGACGACCTAATGGAGAGGGTGGGAGCAGCGGTTAGTTCTGGCTCCAAGCAGTAGAGCAGGGTTACTTGAATTGCAGCGAAGCAGCTTGGGGATCCCTGGCGTTTCTCCCCAGAGTGGGAAAAATGAAATTTGGAGTCATGGGGTGGGTCGGTTATCCCCAGATTAGGGTGAGATCCATAACAAAGCCAGGAAGAACGGGATCCCCAGACAAACTCACAGGCTGCTCCAAAACTTGTACCGGCTGACCGGGGCGATAGACGTGGACTTGGCGACTTTCCGGGTCAATTAACCAGCCCAGTTGGGATCCGTTGTCTAGGAACTCCTGCAACTTGGCCTCAAGGGTGGCCAGCTCATCGGTAGGGGACTTCAGTTCCAGCACAAAGTCAGGGCAGAGGGGAGCAAAACGACGGCGCTGCTCTGGGGTGAGCTGCTGCCAGCGCTCTTTGGCAACCCAGGCGGCATCGGGAGAGCGAATGGCCCCATTGGGCAGGGCAAAACCTGCAGAAGAGTCGAAGACAAGACCTAAGTTCTTGCGTCGATTCCACTGCCAAAGTTGGCCCAGTAGGTCGGCATTGCGGAATCCACTTTCGCTGCCTGCAGGGGCCATGGCGATCAGTTCTCCTTGGGCGGTGCGTTCCAGGCGCAGCTCAGGATTCTGCCGACAAAGCTGCTCGAAAACTTCATCGGTTAAATTCACAGCCGGCTGCAGGTTGAGGGCAATCATGAGCTCATCCTGGTGGGCAGTTTTAGAGCGTGGGGAGCACTATTCCCAGATTAAGGTGAGATCCACCACAAAGCCAGGGAGAACGGGATCCCCAGACAAGCTGGTAGGTCGCTCCAAAACTTGCACCGGCTGACCTGTGCGATAGACATAGACCTTCCCGCTTTCCGGGTCGATTAACCAGCCCAGTTGGGATCCGTTGTCCAGGTACTCCTGCAGCTTGGCCTGAAGGATGGCCAGCTCGTCAGTAGGAGACTTCAGTTCCAGCACAAAGTCAGGGCACAGAGGAGCAAACCGACGGCGCTGCTCTGGGGTGAGCTGCTGCCAGCGCTCTTTGGGCATCCAAGCGGCATCGGGAGAGCGAATGGCCCCATTGGGCAAGGCAAAACCGGCGGAAGAGTCAAAGGCCACACCAAGCTGAGTTTGCCGGTTCCACTGCCAGAGCTGGGCGCTAAGGCTCAAGTTTTGACGACTGCTTTCGCTGCCTGCAGGAGCCATGGCGATCAGTTCTCCTTGGGCGGTGCGTTCCAGGCGCAGCTCAGGATTCCGCCGGCAGAGCTGCTCGAAAACTTCATCGGTTAAATTCACAGCCGGCTGCAGGTTGAGGGCGATCATCATCCTTCCTGTGCAAAACTCTCAGGGTATGGGGCCTGTGGCTCGTATTGATCCCCTAGGATGGAGCGTATTTTTTGGCGAGGGGCGCGAAGGGCTGGACTTCTACCCAACTCTCGGCTTTGGGCCAAGACTTCTGGTACCCACTGTGACATACTCCCGCACTCATGCTGACGCAAAGCGCTCCGCGCCGCTAAAGCGAGAGAGTGCAGGCTTCAAGGGCTCCGTCCCGCTGGCGCGAATGGGAGGGCAACCCGACAGAGGAAGTGCCGTAGCAGAACCAGGAACCGGAATCCTCGCCCTTTATGACGGGGAGTATGTCAAAGGGGTCAAGTGCCATCAGGTGAAAGTCCTCCTATTGGGGATCCCTGTGGGCAGCCAGAATGGCCTGAGCAGCCAGGTGGCCGGAGAGAGTGGCCCCTTCCATGCTGTCGATGTAGTCTTGGGCGGTGTAGCTGCCGGCAAAAAAGAAGTTGGGCACGGGAGTCTTTTGCTGCGGGCGATAGGGATCCATGCCCGGCGCTTCTCGATAGAGGGAGTGGGCCAGTTTCACCACGCTGTACCAGGTCATGTTCAGCTGCCGGGATGAGGGAAACAGCTCGTGGACTTGGTGCAACACGTGCTGGGCAATTTGCTCGTTGGGCATGGAAATGAAGGGATCCCCCGGCGTGAGCACGCATTGTAGCAGGGATCCCTGGCCCGGCTTGTAGTAGTCGGCGGGGCTGGTGAGGGCCAGATCGGCAAAGCAGGAAAAATCGGCATCGGCGGTGTAGAGGAGATTGTCGATACCCAGAGCCTCTGGGTGTTGGCTGGCTCGTTTGGCCTGGCCTTGGGGGTTCAGCTCCGTCACCCAGCCATCGAAGCGCAACTGCACCGTGGCCACAGGTACGGATTCCAGCTTGTAGAGGTTGTCGAACTGAGGCCACTGCCGCCATACTTCCGGGATCAGCCGTTTGGCCCCTTCCACTGCCGTTGCACACACATACACATCTGCCTCCACCCGCTCTCCATTGGCCAAGAGCAAGCCGGTCACCGCGTAGGGAGGAGAGTCGTTCACTTCAATGCGGCTGACCCCTCTGCGGGTGTGGATCTGGCCCCCACGGGCTTGGATGTAGCGGACGATAGGCTGAGTGAGATAGGTGTCCGGGGATCCCTTGAGGAAATTGAGCTTGGAGGCCTCTGTTTTGCTGGCAAACATCTGAAAGATCGTCAGCATGCAGCGGGCAGAAATCTGCTCCGTGTCAATAAAGCCCAAGGCATAGGCAATCGGGTTCCACATCCGCTTCAGGCTACCTTCGGATCCCCCATGCCGCCGAAACCAATCGGCAAAGCTCATCCGATCCAAGGCGCGAATTTGCCGCATTGCCCCTTCATAGTCCAGCAAGCCGCGAAT
Source organism: Thermostichus sp. OS-CIW-30 (assembly GCF_054060215.1). Lineage (NCBI taxonomy): Bacteria > Bacillati > Cyanobacteriota > Cyanophyceae > Thermostichales > Thermostichaceae > Thermostichus > Thermostichus sp. OS-CIW-30. The sequence continues at coordinate 29,534 of NZ_JBSSCZ010000016.1, forward strand.
CAAAGGGCTGGTGCCCAGCGCCAAGGCGTTGCGCAGCTTGTCCGCCCAAGAGAGCTGCTCGGTGGTGAAAAAAGCTTTGAGGCCGTTGAAAGGCGCCCCCAGGGGAAAGCGAAAATCCAGACTGGCCGTTTGCCCACCTCGGTTGACAAAGGTGTGGGTGTGTTGCTTGGGCAGCAGGTTCTCGTAGGCCCCCACCTTTTTCATCAGGGCAAACAAATTGCTGTAGTTGCAGAAAAAAACGTGCAGCCCCATCTCGATGTGGTTGCCATCGGCATCCTGCCAGGATCCCACCTTGCCGCCGACAAAAGGCCGCGCCTCGTAGAGCTGCACCTCGTGTCCTGCCTCGACCAAATCGACTGCCGTCACCAACCCGGCCAATCCGGCCCCAATAATGGCTACCCGCATAGCAATACCCTCAAACAGGCGCTGCCCGGGATCCCGCCCAGACTTTGCGCAACTGCAAAGAAAGATGAACTTCTCTCATTCTGGAACAAAATGCGCCAGGGATCCCTGACTTGACAAACCACCGCAAAACTTGCCATCATAAATTTCCCGACGCGGATGTAGCTCAGTGGTAGAGCTTCTCGTTGCCAACGAGACGGTCGCGCGTTCGAATCGCGTCATCCGCTTGCTTAGGCTTGTGAACCCATTCAAGAGGGGAATGAGATCCCTGCAAGGGAGAGGGCCGTGACGGTAGTCCCAAGGAGCTCCCCCTTTCCTCTCTCCCCAAAGGAGTCAGCCCTCACTCCCAGCTCTTCTCCCTCTGGAAGACGGGAGAGTAGGGGTCTCGGTTTGATTGGGCTGATTTGGGAATGGTTTGATTTGGGGAGCGTAGAAGGTCTCCAGGCTGTCACGGTCGCCCACAAAGCGCCAGTGCCAGGGTTCGTAATTCACCCCCTGAGGGTTGTTTCTGGGGAAAGACAGCTCAAAGCCAAAGCGGGCCGCGTTGCTCTGCAGCCACTGGAAGGCCGGGGTGGTCTCAAAGGCTTCTTGAGTATCCCACTGCGGAAACCCGGCATCCCCAAGGTCGATGGCATAGCCAGTGTGGTGCTCGCTGTAGCCAGGGGGAGCACTGACAGCAGCTCGTTCCTCGGGTCGCAAGGCTCGGGATTGAGCCAATTGAAAAAACAAGAATTCCTGCTCCGCCATGGAGCGAAACCCGGAAATGGGGACAAGGCGGATCCCGGCAGCTCGAGCTGCTTCGCTCATGCGTAGGTAACTTTCAGCAGCCCCCTGGCGTAGGCGCACCTCGCGACCGCGGTAGTGGCCCACCACCCGCAAGCTGTCTGCAGGGGCTTCGGAATAGGCATAGTGCCCCAACAGAGAAGGTCGCCCATTCTGCACAGTTGGCTGCGGCAGAGAGGGCTGACCGGTTTCTTCCAGAACTTGGGGATCCGCCGCCTGCTGGGATCCCGGTAACTTCTCTATCCCCCAACCCGCCAGGAGCACTAGCCCAACCAGCACCAGGCCCAAGACTAGACGGGACCTCAGGGCAGGCACCGAACTTTGCGCTTTTTTCGCCGGAGTGGACTGGCGACGGGCGACCGGAATGTCGTCGTTCATGCGCAAAGGCCGGGATCTAGCGAGGAGTACTGAAAAGAGGCAGCGTTTCTACAAACCCAAATCCGCCAAAATATCGCGGGCATGGGTTTCGGTATTGATGTTCTGGTAGACTTTGGCAATTTTGCCCTCGCCATCAATGACGTAGGTCACCCGCTTGGCATAGCCGCCCCCATCCACATCGTAGGCGCGGGTAATCACCCCACTGCTATCCACCAGTAGGGGGAAAGGCAAGTTGTACTTTTCGGTGAACTTTTGGTGAGAAGCTTGGTCGTCCATGCTCACCCCCAGCACCACCACGTCCTTGCTTTGGTAGTCGGCGTAGGCGTCGCGGAATCCACAGGCTTCTTTGGTACAGCCGGGGGTGTCGTCTTTGGGGTAAAAATAGAGGACAACGGTTTTGCCGGCAAAATCAGCCAGCGAAACCTGGTTGCCTTGGGTGTCAGTGGTGTTGAACCCAGGAGCAGGGGTGCCAACAGCGAGAACCATAGGTGCGTGACCCAAAAAGTGTGATGAATAGGGCTGCCCTCAGCATTTTCTTCAGCCCTGCTTGTCTCTGTCAAGGCATTACCGCTCCAGCTTGGCATTGCAACTCAGCCACCAGCTCTTGAAGCTCCGCCGATAGATTGCCGGGCAGCCGTCGCCTCAGAATCTCTGCCAACGATCGATAATACCACAGGGATCCCTCTTTTCCGGCGGAAAACCGCTGCCAGAGTTCATCCCCCAGTTGGCGAAAATCCCGCAAGATGCAGCGGGCGTTGTGCAGCTTGTCAGAGGCGGCCACCAACAAAACCGAGGCATTTGCCGTTTCCAGGTGCTTCAGGTAGGCGGTTTTGCGCTCTTTCCAGTTTTCTTTGGGCTCGCCTCGGGAGCCATCGCTTTCGGTATCCGTACATCCCAGGATGATCTGCAGCACCCGTTCTCCAAAGTGCTCCCGGATCTGTTGCTCAATCTGGGCCCGGGGCTCGCCTGTGTTGTGGGGGCCGTCCTCTAGGCTGTCGTGGAGCAGAGCGGCAATCGCTTCATCTTCATCCGCCCCATGCTCCAGGGCGATGGCTGCTACGGCCAACAGATGGCTGAGGTAAGGGATCCCGGTTCCCTTGCGGGTCTGAGAAGCATGCCAGCGATGGGCATAGTGCATTGCCTGCACAAACCGCTGTGTGAGTTGCGTTGACATCTGGACTCTCCAATTGGGGTTAAGTTGACCAAGAAAACTGGGTTGCAAGCCCTGCCCTAAGGCCTACAGCCCGCTGACGCGGCAAGGGCGGCTTCGTGCTACGCTGTTGGTTGAACTCCGCCAACTTGAGTATGGCGCAGTGTTAGCAAGAGCAATGTCAGCAGGAAAAGTATCTGGGAGTTCATCCCAGTAGTCGGGGTTATGGCATCCCCCACCACTCGCAAGGGTGGTGTAGCCCAAGAAGTAGGAATTATCCTGTGGCCTGGGAAAGAATCCTTGCCTTTTAGGGCAGGGAGAATGCCAATTTTTGGACAAGGTTGATCCAAGCGAGGTTCAGGCGCTGAGATGGCAAGGTTCAGCCGGTGGCCGGAGTCTGTTTTGCAGGCAGCGGCACCAGCGTTCCTGTTCCCTGCCAAGCGCACAAATCCACGAACTGGTCGGCTATCCGAATTAACGCCGGGTTCGTGTTCGGCCTGTAGGCGGCTACCTCCAGCCGGCAGCCTTGGCGGCGGATATGCTTGAGGGCCGGCACAAAATCTCCATCCCCACTCAGCAGCAGCACCGTCTCGTAGTGGGAGTGCAGCGCCATCAAGTCCACGATCAGCTCCCCATCCAGATTGGCTTTGCGGCTGCCGTCGGCGTGGATCACCACCGGCTTGGTGACCACCCGATAGCCCTGTTTTCTCAACTCCCGCAGGAAACGACGCTGAGCTAGGTTGTGGCGATCTACCCCGCTGTAGACATGCACTTCCATCTCGGATCTGCCCTGGGCCAGCCAGCTGAGCAGACTGGGATAGTCGAGATGGGATCCCCACTGCTGGGCGCTGGCGTGGAGATTGGCCGCGTCGATGAACACCCCCAGGGCTTTGCGGGGAAAAGCAGGGTTCGGCTGGGATGCCACCAGCTGCTGCAGGTGTTGGAGTTGCGCCTGCACCAACTCCAGTTGCTCCAAAGTCACTTGGGGCTGGGATACCGGCAGAGCATTCAACCGCAGCTCCACGGCTTTTAACCGCTGCTGGATTTGCTGGATGGCCTGGGTGATGGGGGCCAGCTGTTGCCGCACGGACAGATGAGACGTGGGCCGAGCTTCGAGGGCGTCGATCCGCCCTTGTAATGTTTCCAGTTGGGCCGCCGTCTGCTGCTGCTGTACCCAGATGGGCTCCAAAACCTTTACTTTCTGCTCGAGCTCTTGAATGGCTTCAGCCGGGGAAGCCAAGGTCTGCTGCAGAAGGGACGGTTCAGCAGTGAGCCGAGCGTCCAGCACCTCGAAACGCGCTTGCAGGGTCTCCAGTTGGGTTGCTGTCTGTTGCTGCTGTGTCCAGGTCTGTTCCAGAACTTGGCCAAGCTGTTCTTCGCGGCGGCGGATGGCAGGGTAGGCTGCTGCCAAAGGTAAGAGCCCCCAGATCACTTGGCGGGTCACCAGGGCCGTCACCCCCAGGGCCAGGGATCCCGTCCACAGCCAGGTTAAGGGGAAGGCAGAAGCCCTATTCATACTCATACTCATAGTCAGCTCTCCTCAGTTTGGGTTATCGATCTGCTCGGTTGCCAGGATTTCACCTCACTCACATGGGCCACCTCAGGGATCCCTCTCGAAGATCGAGATGCCCAGAACTCCCAGAGGCATCGAAGAGGAGCCATTCAGCAACTGCAGTATGCCTTCTATTGGAAGGAGGATCTTCCAATTGTTGGACAAACCCATTCCCCTTGTTGATCAGATGGCTCGGTTATCGAAAGCGGGCCCAAACTGGTTCCTCTCAACCGACAGGCCCCGTCCCAGCATGGGCTACAGAGGGCGCGAACCTTGGACGGGGGAAGGTCAGTTGGGGATCTCGAGGGTTACCAAAAAGCGCCGTAAAGCCCTGCCTTTCAAGGCAGGGATGTAAGGCGCTATCTTCTTATCCAAAGGCTTCCGTGATAAACTAGAGCTATGCGTGTCCTGGAAGCCAAGCTCCTATACGGCACACCTGAGCAGTACCGAGCTTTGGATGAAGCCATTCGTACTGCCCAGTTTGTGCGCAACAAGTGCCTGCGCCACTGGATGGATAACCGGGGCATAGGCAAAAAGGAGCTGTACACCCTCTGCAAGCATCTGGCCCAGGAGTTCGAGTTTGCCCAAAAGCTCAACTCCCAAGCCAGGCAAGCCAGTGCAGAACGAGCCTGGGCAGCCATCTCCACCTTCTACCGTCGGTGCCGTGCCGGTGAGAAGAAGAGCTACCCGCAGTTTAAGAAGAACTGCCGCTCTGTGGAGTACAAGCAATCCGGCTGGAAGCTGTCGGCAGATGGCATGGCCATCACTTTCACCGACGGCAACCAAGCCGGCACTTTTGCCCTGTACTGCAACAGCGAGGCCAGACAGCTCATTCTCCACTCCAAAATCAACCGGGTGCGAGTAGTCCGCAGAGCGGATGGGTACTACGCCCAGTTCTGCCTGGACATGGAGCGCCAGGAGCAGGGCGAGTATGCGGGGAAGATGATTGGTATTGACCTGGGGCTGCAGCACTTCTACACCGACCAGGACGGCAACACGGTGGACTGCCCCAAGTATCTGCGCAAAGCAGAGAGGCGGTTGAGGCTGCACCAAAGAAGACTGAGTCGTAAGTTGAGGAGGGGATCCAAGGAACAGTCGAGGAACTACCTTAAACAGAAACAGAGACTTGGCAAGGTACACCTCAAAGTTCAACGCCAGCGTAGAGACTGGGCTATGAAGTTGGCCCGGTGCGTGGTGGCGTCTCACGACGTCGTGGCGTACGAGGACTTGTCGGTGAAGAACCTGATGAGGAACCACCACCTGGCCAAGTCGATTCAGGATGCGGCCTGGTCTTTGTTCACCCGGTGGCTGGACTACTACGGGAAGGTGTACGGCAAGGTAGTGATTGCTGTGCCGCCGGAGTACACCACCCAGGAGTGTTCGGGGTGTGGTCACCTGGTGAAGAAGACGCTCTCTACTCGTACCCATCAGTGCCCTAAGTGTGGGTTGGTGCTGTGTCGAGACCAGAATGCGGCACTCAACATCCTGCGGCGGGCATTGAAGATGTTGGGCATGGAATGGAACGGTACCCAAGGGCATTGGGGAACCGCCTCGAAAGAGGGAACGCCTGGGGAGACAAGCACCTCTGCCATGGAGGGGCAGCCTAACATGGTAAGTGCTGTCGTGGAACCAGGAACCAGAATCCTCGCTCTTTAGGGTGGGGAGTATGTCAAATTGGCCAACTGCACATCGTCATGATCCACCCAGGCTCCGCCGTGCCGGACGACCGTATCACCTCCCACCGGCACCGAGATGTGCAGGGATCCGCCAAAGAGGGGAATACCAACAAGCACTTGGGGGCCGCGGGTGACCATGCTGGGCTCAATCAGGGTTTTACCGGTGCGCAAGGTAACAGTGTTCAGGCCCAGGCGCAGAGGTTGCAGAGGCAGGGGAATCTGTAGGTTATCTCCCCCCAGGTGAATCTGTTCGATTTCCACCCCGTTCAAGATGACTTGCATGGGAGACATGTTGGCGCTGGGGATCCGGGATTGGCCGGCCCGATAGGCGGCGGCAGTATCCAACCCAATCAGGGATCCAATCCGCAAAACCGGTGGGCGCGAAGGCAGGCGTTGCAAAGTGAAAGAGCGGGTCATCTCCACCCCTTGGGCAGGGCCCAAAAATTGCCCGGCGGCAGCCGATTCCGGTGAGTACTGGTTATCCCCCAGGCGGATGACATTCGCCTCCAGTACCAAAGTCGTGTTGGGATCCCAGCGCTCCAACTGCAGTTGCCAAGGCCGATCCCCGCTGGCTTGACCGCTGCCTGTACTTTGGGAATAGGGCAAATAATTCTCCAGCCGCGCCACCAAAATTTCCTCTGCCGGCAGTGGCCCTGGCAGGCGAAACCGACCCTGGGCATCGGTGCGCACCGAAATACCCGCCCCTGGAATGGCCACCTCCGCCCCGGCCAAAGGCTGCCCTGTCAGCCGATCCACCACCTGTCCCGAATAGGCGGAATCCAACTGCACCTGTCCTGTGGGCACATCCGTTGCTGCCTGAATGCGCTGCTGCAACACTTGCCAGTCGGCTTCTGTGATCCGTCCATCCTGGTCGACATCGGCAGCTCGGATCTGGTCGTCGGTCAATCCCCGTTCTCCCCGCAAGTAGGCCCCCAACAGGTTGAGATCCTGCACCGTCAAACGGCCATCCCCGTCCAAATCGCCCGCTTGAAAGGGCTGCGCTTGGGCAAAAGACACGCCTATCCAACCCAGGCCAAGGGATCCCAGTAGCAAAAGAGAATGAGCCAAACAGGAGACCCTAAACATGGCAACTCTCCTGGGAGTTGTTCATGTTCTAACGTAATTCACCTCCTCGCAGCAGGGTTGACCGAGCCGGTGTAGAGTACTCTTGAGCGCAATTTTGCCGGTTCGCCTTTGGCTGCAGGAGCCGAAAACTTAATGGTAGGATAACCGTGGTGGCTTGCCTGTTCTATGGCTCGATACTCTTGCGTTACCCAGCTTGTGGGCTCAGCCGAGCAGCTCAGCGAGTCGATCCGCGCTGTTTTGGAGCGCTGCCAACTCAATATCCTCCACAACAGCCTTGATTATTGGGTGGCCGGCGAGCCTCCCGGAAAAAATCCCCACACCAAACTGGTGACGGTGGAAGTGTTTGTGGATCGCACCCGTCAGGCTGCCGACGGCTCTGTACAGGTGACCTGCATTGCCAAAAACGAAGAGCTGCCCCTCAGAAGCGTTAACCACTGCCAACAAACCTTTGACCGACTGAAGGCAGAGCTAGCCCAGTTGCAAAGTCAACTTCAGCTTGCTGCCCAACAAAAAGATGCCTTACGATAGCTAGGCTGAGTTTGCTTTGATCCCATGGCGCGTCGCTGCCAACTAACCAACAAGAAACGCAACAACGCTTTTGCCATCTCCCACTCCCACCGGCGCACCAAGCGCCTGCAGGAAGTCAATTTGCAGTGGAAGCGCATCTGGTGGGAAGAGGGTAAGCGGTTTGTTCGTCTGCGCCTTTCCACCAAAGCCTTGAAGACTCTCAAGGCCAAGGGTATAGGAGCCATGGCCCGGGAAGCCGGGATCGACCTCAACCAGTTTTGAGTTTTCTCTTTAGCCCGGTTGTCCTTGACGGCTCCAACCTCACAGCAAGCCAAAAAGCTTACGCGACTTGGGTTGCAATCCCGCCAGCAAGGTGTTGAGGGTATCCCGTTGGGTAAGCTCGTTGGTGCCGCTGGCCCGCTCGATTAAGAGCTTGCGCGTCTCATCGGAGAGCTTGGCATCGGTAAAATCGGCTCCACTGAAGAGCGTATCTTCAATCTGAGCGTCCCGTAGGTTGGCCCCCACCAAAATGGCTTGTTCTAGGTTGGCAAACTGAAGCTGGCAACTCACCAAGGCAGCCTGGGAGAGGTTGCAGCGAGATAGGTTGGCCTGGCGGAAGTCGGCGGCAAAAAAGTTCCCCTCCGCCAGATTAGCAGCCACCAAGCTGGCTTCGCGAAAGATGGAATGGCTGAAACGGCCCCCCTGAAAGCTGCTTTTGTCCAGTTTGGCGGCGGTAAAGTTGCTGTAGTCCCCCAGAGCCTGGCTAAAGCTGGATCCCCGTAGATCTGAGGCGGTAAAATTGGCCCGCTCTAGCTCAGCGCGGCGAAAGTTGCACAGACGTAGGTCGGCTTGCTGCAGGCTGATCGAGCGCAGGTTAGCCCGCGTCAAATTGGATTTGGGCATCTGAATGCGGTCGAACAAGCCCCGCGAGAGGTAGGCATTCTCCAGGTTGGCACCCACCAGGGAGCGCCCCTCACGCAAGGCTTCCAGCAAGTCCCGCGTGGTTTCAATGCGAACCGGCTCTGAGGGTTGAGAAGGGGGAGCACTCACGGATGGAGCATTCCTCACAGTTAGGCCAGAAACCCGGCCAACCCAGCCGTAAACTGGGGGCCAACAGGGATCCCACCTATCAAGCTAACGTTTGCGCCGCCTGCCGAGGTTAAGAGGATGTTAAAAAGACAACCCTGCATCGAGCTTTCCAGAGGGGGCCTTCTCTTGTGGAAACAGCCTACCGGGGGAGAGCCATCGGCTCCGATTTGTTGCATACTCGGGGCAGCCTTTCGTCAGTGAACCACACCTCCCATGCAGGTAGCTTTTATTGTCGATCCATTGCCTCAGTTGCAGGTGGGCCATGACACCAGCATTGCCCTGATGGAAGCTCTGCAGAAACGGGGACACCGCATTTTCTGCCTGGGCCTGGCGGATCTCTACTGGGATCAAGGGGAAACTTGGGGATCCCTTGAGGAAATCCGGTTGGATCTGCAAGCGGATCCCTGGTATGAGGTCAAAGACCGGCAACTGCTGCCCCTGAGCCAAATGCAGGCGGTGTGGATGCGCAAGGATCCGCCGGTAGATGCGGCCTATCTCTATGCCACTTACCTTTTGGATCGTCTCTCTCCCAGCCGCACACTGGTGCTCAATCATCCTGCCGGGATCCGCTCGGCCAACGAAAAGCTCTATGCCCTGCAATTTCAAGAGTGGATCCCGCGCACCCGCGTCAGCAGCAACAAGCGTCTGCTGCGTCAGTTCGTCGAACAGGAAGGACAGGCGGTGCTCAAGCCCTTGGGTGGCAAAGGTGGGGAAGGGATCCTGAGGGTCAATGCCGGGGATCCAAACCTCAACTCGTTGATTGAAATGAGCACCCAATTTGGTCGGCTGCCTGTGATGGTGCAGGAGTATTTGCCACAGGCGGCCGCAGGAGATAAACGCATTTTGTTGCTGGAAGGAGAACCTTTGGGCGCCGTCAATCGGATCCCTGGAGAGGGCGATTTTCGGGGCAATGTTGCTGCCGGCGGTCGAGTGGAAAAAACCAAGATTACCGAAAAAGAACGGGCTCTCTGCGGGGCTTTGGCACCGGTGCTCAGGCAGGAGAAGCTGTATTTTGTCGGGATTGATGTTATCGGGGAACGACTAACCGAAGTGAACGTGACCAGCCCAACAATGCTGCGAGAACTCTGTCAGTTGGAAGGAGTTGACCTGGCAGATCAAGTGGCTCAGTGGCTGGAAAAGAAGGTGCCCGTCAAGGGCTGAATGACTACCCACCAGGATGTTTCTGGGATCCGGCGCGTCTGTTGCCTGACGGGGTTCCCGTCTATTTAGGGAGTCTATAGAGATCAAATTATAGCTTGGAATGACCATAGTAGGTTGAGTTCAACTTTTTCCGGTCGGCAGATAGAAAATAAAAAGCCCCACAAGGGGGCTCTGCCGCGACCAGTCAGCGACTTATAAAACTCTAGAGCAATGTAAAGAAAAGCTCCATGAATAGGCCGTATTGAACATCGCATTGAGCACAGTTTTTAGAATCTCAGAAAAAAGGCCAAATCCTCGGAGCTGTTATCTTTTTTTTAGATTTTCCGACCCGAGGCTAATCCCAGGCCCCTTCTGCTTTGCCGGAGCGGTCTTTAGAGTTGCTGCTCTTGCCCAGTGGGTTACGAGTCAGCCGGTGGCCTTTCCCGTCCCACCCAGCGCCAGATGGTGGGCAGCAGCACTGCCGCCAGTCCGCACTTCACCAAGTCTCCTGGGATAAAAGGGAAGACCCCTTTGTTGAGGACGGCCAAGATCGAGGTGGGCTCAACATTCTGGTTCAGCCACACCCCCAGCCAAGTGGCTCCCAGCAAAAAAATCAGAGCTGAGCAGGATAACATCGCCAGCGCCATCTTCCAGGGGTTGCGATCCACGCCCCAGCGCTCCACCAACCAGCCCATCAGCCCCGCAGCTAGGGGAAAAGCCAATAGGTAGCCCCCCGTCGCCCCCGCCAAGTGGCCAAGCCCGGATCCGCCACCGCTGAAGAAGGGCAATCCCAGGATCCCTTCCAGCAGGTACACCAGCAACGTGAGAAAGCCCAGCCGTGCCCCAAAGCCTGCCCCCACCAGCATCACCCCAAAGGTTTGCCCGGTAATCGGTACCGGCGTGAAGGGCAGAGGGATCCGCACCTGAGCCAGGGCAGCTACGAACAAACTTCCCCCCAGAACCAGCAGGAGATCCCGAGTTCGGGAAGGGCGAGGCAGAACAGTTTGCGCCAAGGGTGTGTGAACAAAGGTAGCAGTCATGAGAGGTTTGCACTCCTGTTTACCCGAAGACTGAGCTTAAGGCCCCGTCCCATCGCTGCGCGGAAGCAAGCCAGTAGGGCGGGGAGTATGTCAGGGTTTCAGAATACAAGAATTCGGTTACCGAAAAACTGGGTTTGAAGCCCCGCCCTTTAAAGCGGCTTTGTGCTACGCTGCCTGCAGTGCCAGGGTAGTCAGCCGCTCTCGCCCACAGCAGCACAGGGCGCATTGTTCGCGTAAACGGGCTGTAGGCCCTAAACCCGACAGCCTGACGGTTGGATCCGACCTCAGTGGGTTTTGTGGTTGTTGTTTACAACGGCACCTAAAGGCACTCGGGAACCACCCTGTGTGCTGGCGAGTACGTAGCGCTGGGGAGCTGCGTGGCAGCAACGTTGAGGTCGAGGATGATCCCACGCTGCTCATTTTGCACCCTGTGCATCGGAAAGAGCTATAAAGCCAAGCAGGGGCTAGATGGATTCTTGCGGCACTTCTGAGCCTTTTTCAGGTTGAGCAACACTGGGCCGGTTCTGGCGAGTTGCTTGTACAATCGCCACCGTAAGCAAATGGGAGAGCAGACCCACAGGCCCAGCAAACAAGCACAAAATCAGGGAATGGGTTGTCCATACTCGCTTATCCCACCCTTCCAAGAAGATCCAGCGGCCCACAAACAAATCCATGACGATGTAGTGGACCCATCCCGTCGCCATAACAGAGGGTTGACTGAATAGGCCAGTTAAGCTGGTCAGAGACAGTTGAGGGTTGGAAAATTCCTTGAGAACATCGGCATTAAACCCGGTGACCAAAAGATACAAATAAACCGCCGCCAAAAGAGCGATGGGCAAAAGCGATTCCATCACTTTGCGGGTTACCTTCCAACCCGGCAGCAGAATCATCAAGGCCCAAAAGGGCAGAGCAAACCAGTTAGCCCCGTTAAAGATCATCTCCAGCATGCTTGGCAGCCCCCAACGCTACCTGTCTATTATCGGCCCAATGCCCCCTGGGGATCCCTGCAGTGGTGGGTAGGAATGGATAGGAGCTATTCCTGACTTGCCCTGAAGTTTTTTCTGGAGCCAGAGGGATCCCGGTCGCTATTCCGGTTGGCGGAGCCTAGCAGTCGCAATGGAGCTGACCGCACGGCCACTGTCGGTGGTGGCAGCAATGCAGGAAATCCGGGATCCAGTGTCGGTCATGGCCCAGAAGCTGCTGATGCTTTTGGCCGTAGAGGTGGGTTGAGCTGGGCCGATGGGGGATTCTACTGCCTGGGAGTCTGGGGATTTTTCCTGAGCAGGGATCCACACCACAGGTTCCTCACCCCGTTGGGCTACTGCAACTTTTGGGGCGGGATGTTCTGGGGTGGGCTCAGGGGCTTCTTCTCTGCGGGTAGCCTTCGCAGCAGCGGCCTTCTGAAGAGAGGGCTGCTGAACCGGCCTCTTGCCAAGGGGCGGTCGTGGGGCCTTGCGTGGCGCGGCAGCGGGGGGTGCAGGGGGGGCTTGGCCGGCGATCTTTCCCCATAAGGCTTTGAGGAGTTGCCACATGGCTGGGTTGGCTACTGAGGGAGAGAGCAGTGAGGAATGGTGTTATCCTGCCATGCTCTGGCCTGAGAATCCATACCCTCTGCCAGTCTTGATAGAGCAAAGTCATAACGAGTATGATTAAGTAGCTTGCTTAGGGAGAAAGTTCAACATGGCGCAGATTCGCGAGATTCCCCTTGCCCAAATTCGCCGCCCTTTGCCGCGGCAAACGGATCCGGATAAGGTGCAGGCGCTGATGGCTTCCATTGAAGCAGTCGGCCTACAGGAGCCCATTGAGGTTTTGGAAGTGGAAGGGGAGTATTATGGGTTCTCCGGCTGCCATCGCTACGAGGCATTTGTCCGCTTGGGCAAGGAGCGGATCCCCTGCCGGGTGCGAAAAGCGCCACGTGCTGTTTTGAGGCTACACCTGGCCTGAAAGGGATCCCTTCTGGCCCGGCTCCTCTTCGGCGGTGTAGCCCCGTTCGTAGGCAAAACGCACCAGTTGCGAGCGATTTTCCAAAGAAAGCTTGCTGAGGATGTTGGTCAGGTGAGTTTGCACGGTGCGCGGGCTGATGAACAGCTTCTCGCCGATTTGCTTGTTGGTGAAGCCGCGAATGACTTCCCGAAAGACCCGCTCTTCGGCAGGGGTCAGGGGCAATTCGGGTGGGGTGGGGCGGGGGTCCGCTTCGGGTTTTGGCTGGGACTGCTGTTGGATTAGCCGCAAAATTTCCGATTGGGTGCGGCGGGAGCGTTCAATCTGGGCCTCGATTTTGGCCACCAGTTCCAGGGGTTCAAAGGGCTTGATGATGTAGTCATCCGCCCCCCGCTCATAGCCCTGAACTCGGTCATCGATCTCTCCCCGCGAAGAGAGAAAAATGAAGGGGACGAGCTCGCCGCCGCGCTGTTGGCGCAGTTGTCGGCAAAACTCAAAGCCGTCCATTTCCGGCATCACCACATCTGAAACCACCACATCCGGCTGCTCTTGGGCAAACAGACGCAATCCTTCCACACCCGAAGCGCCTGTACAAACCCGATAGCCATGCTGAGTCAGGTGGCGGCTCAGCACCTTCAGGGAGAGGGGATCGTCATCTACGACCAGTACACGCTTCATGAGGACTCGAGGAGGCTGTTAGGGAAAAGGGTAAAGCGCTATTCACCTGTTATCTGTCGCTATTTTAGGGAGACGGACAGGATTCGTCATTTGGCTGGGGTGCCTTGACCCATAATAGTGGTTTCAAGGGTGGCCTGGTTGAAAGGTAAACTACCCGGCTCCGACCGCTAAGCGGTACGGAGCGGGCTTTCAGTAGCCCTGAGCCTGTTCTGCTCTACCAGAGAACAAAACAAGCCCGGACCTCTAGGCTGGTTTACGGCAGCCCCCAAGAGCGCAATCACATTCGCACCATTCAAATCCGCATCCCCTTCCCATCCACAGTGCCCACACTTGAACGACTTGCCACTGCGGTAGGATTGCGCAGGGTCGGGATGGATGTGCAAACACTTGTGGCAGGTCTGCGACGTGTAGGCGGGCGGCACAAGAATCAGAGAAACCCCTGCAACCCTCGCCTTGTATTCCAGAAATTGACGTAGTTGGTAGAACGCCCAACTGTTGGTCCTACGCCGCTCGGCTTTGCTGCGTGGCTGTTGATTGACCCTTTCCCGGATCCCTGTCAGGTCTTCCAGAGCAATAGCGCTGTTGGTAGCTTTTGCCCTAGAGACAATAGCTTTGGAGATGCGATGATTGACCCACGTTTTTGCTACGCAACGCTGACGCGACTGAAAGCGTCTCTCCTTGCCAGACAGCCGTTGCAACAGTTCTCTGCATCTGCGCCGCGAACTGCGTGTGCCCTTACTGGCTTTGCGTTGGAGTGCCGCCCTCAACCGGGAGTAGTGGTCGCGGACTCTGTTCAACTGCTGTCCATTCCAGTTGTCCCCGTCTGACGTATGGGCAATATCTGTCCTTCCCAAGTCCACCCCGATCACCTTGTCGGTATCTTGTTGCTTGGGTGGTTTTTTCTCTACGCAAATCTGGATGTAGTAGGAGCCATCCTTCCGCTGGACTAGGGTGGCCGATTTGGGGTTAGAGCCAGCCAGCATTCCCCTCTGGTAGTTACCAATGGCTAGCTCAAAGCGTTCTCTCCCTTCAACCGTGGTCAGCGACACCGTCCAGTCTTTCTCGCGGAATGAAAAGATACGTGCGTCGTAGGTAACGAACCTACGCTTGAACTCTTTAACCGGACGGTTGCGCTGTCTCGCCACTTTGCGGGAACCCGCTACCCGTCTGCACACCTGTTGGTCGCGTAAGCGGGACGTAGTCCTTGCCAAGTTACTGGACAAGCCGAACCGGGCTCGAATCTCGTAGTAGCAAAGGGATTGCAGTTTGACCGCGTTGACGATCTTCTCCGGCGTGTTCTGGTTGACCCAGTTCAAGGCTTGGCCAAAAGCCTCCATCGTCGCGTCCAATTTGGCGGCTTGCGACTGGGACGCCTTGAGCTTACAGGAGACGGTCAGGACTTGGCTCATAAGTTCATTGTACTTCATCAAAGCGCATTCCTCCCGGCACTGACCCTACGGGTACAGTGCGGGGCTCCTGCGATTTCTAGCTGAACCTGGCCCTCTAAGCTCCCATTCCCGAGTACTGTTGCAAGCCTTTGCGCCACAACCAGCGGTTAGCCAGCCAGAGCAGGCCCGTCCAGGCCAGGCCCAGGCCAAAACCGCGCAGAATGTCCACCGGGATCCCTGCCCAGAGGCTGGCGGGAAAATGCACCAGGTAGGGGAAGGGTGTCCAGGCCAAGACCTGGCGCACGGGTGGTGGGAACACCTCCAGAGGAGCGATCACCCCCGAGAAAAACAAGTACACCAAAAAATGGAACTGCTCCAAGGCCGTCACCCGTTCCACCCAAAAGGCCAGCAGCGCCAGGGTGTACTGCATGAGAAAGCGCAGGGCAAAAGCCAGGAGAATGGCCAGGGATCCCAGCCCCGCCTGGGCCCAAGAGGGGATCCAAAAGGCACGGGGGTAGAGGACGAAGAAAAGGGCGATTAAAACCAGGGTAAAGGGGAGACGGGCCAAGCGCTCCATCAGGTGGCTGGCCACATGGTGCCAAGCGGGATCCAGAGGCTGCAACAGGCGAGGAGATAATTTGCCTTCGACCACCTCTCGCTCAAAGTCCCAGATGACCCAGACGATGGTGAACTGGCGCACCAGGAACACCGCCAGAAAGTAGCGGATGAACTCCAGAGCAGACAGCGAGAAGTCTCCTGAGCGGGCTGCCTCGCTCCACACCCCAATCATGATCAGGGGCAGGGATCCGGCCAACACCCACAGGATCAGCTCGGCCCGGTACTCCAGCATGTAGGCGTAGTAGGCGGAGAAGAGGGCACCCAACTTGCGAAAGAAGGCGTTCATGGAGATTCCGGTTGCGCAAGCGCTGCGGAGCAATACGAGACTGGCGGACGCAAAGTGGGCAACAAGCTGGCCAGGCTGACCACCGCTCCCACCACAACAATTGAAGGCGGTGCTACGGGCGAGGGCTGCCCAGCCAGAGTCTGCAGGCGGAGCAGATGAATCTCTTGCTCAGGGGTGGTGCCCCAGCGGATCAGGGCAACCGGGGTGTCGGGAGCTTTCCCTCCGGCCAACAATTCAGCGGCAATGTGGCTGAGGTTGTGCATGCCCATGTAGATCACCAGGGTTTCCACCGCCCCGGCCAAAGCCCGCCAATTGACCTGAGGGCGGTATTTCCCTGCCGCCTCATGTCCGGTAACAAAAGCAACTGAGGAGCTGAGGTCGCGATGGGTGAGAGGGATCCCGGCATAGGCGCTGGCGGCAATGCCCGCCGTAATTCCCGGCACCACCTCCACTGGGATCCCGGCCTGCACCAGAGCCAACATCTCCTCGCCGCCTCGCCCAAAGATGAAGGGATCCCCCCCTTTGAGCCGCACCACCACGGCTGCCGTCCGAGCTTTCTCCATCAGCAAGGCTGTGATCTGCTCCTGGGGCAAGGTGTGAGCGCCGCAGTGTTTGCCAGCATAGATCCGTTCTGCCGTCGGCGGGATCAGCTCCAGGATGGAGGATCCCACCAGAGCATCGTAGATGACCACATCCGCGTGGGCGAGTAGCGCCTTTCCCTTCACCGTCAGCAGCCCTGGATCCCCAGGCCCTGCCCCCACCAAATACACTTTGCCCATCTCAAGTCCTGGTCGCGTCATTGCTGTTGGAAATATCCATTTTGAGGGAACGGGAAAGATTCGGCTATTCCAGCGCCGGGCTAAAAGCCTGGAGTGTCTCCACAATGGCCTGCATCAGTTGAGGATCCCGCCAGAGGGGCGGCTCCACCTGGATTTGGAGCAGAGGCCATTCCCGCTGTAATCGCTGAGCCTGTTCTTGTAGGGCGCGCAGCAGACCGCCTGGAAAGAGAAAAAACGGCAGCACCCGTAGACGGCACTGGCTAAGGCGCAAGCAATGGATCACGACCGCTTCTAAGGTGGGGGACTGGGCAGCAAAAGCCACATGCAAGGGGATCTCGGGCAAGCGCCGTTGCACAGTTTGGATCCCGGCTTGGAGCTGGGCGGCAAACCCCGGCAGACGGCTGCCATGGCCAAGCACAATCCAGGCATCTGCCCGTTCGCCGGATTGCCTGAGCGTTGCAGAGCAAGAGGGCTGTGGAGCCAGAATGCGAGCCACCAACAGATCCAGGAGGGCCGGGTGCTGGCCAATGGGGGGTGTTAACCGGATGGGCAGGCGCGGCCAGCGAGCTTGAACCTGCTTCACCGCAGCCGGTAAATCCTCTTCCACATGGGATCCCTCGCCCATAAACAGCGACAGCAGCACCACTTGATCGGGAGATCGGCCTGCGCCCAGCCAAGCTGCCAGCCGTCCTTGAATCTGTTCGGCCAGGGTGAGAGGCTGACCTTCCAACTGGGCCAGCTCCACCGGCTGGGGAGCCAGCTGCTGCTGCACCCGGGCCAACAAATCTGCCAAAGCCTGCTGATAATCGGGATCCCGGCTGCCGTGACAGACCAAAAACACCAGGGGATTGGAGGACATGGCAGAGGTCAGGGATCCGAGCGGAAGGGTTCCATTTTGCTACTTTAGGGGATCCCGCCAACTTCTCGCGTAGGATCTGCGCGTATGATTTGAAGAGTACACATCCTCTTTCCCAGCTTCGTCAGCCCTTTCCCAGGTTTTCATGTCATTTGAGAATCGTTCCACCGCCCCTGAACTCTTAATCCATGTCTTGCGGGAGGGGTTGACCGAATCTATCCATCATTGCCAAGCTGTCGTGGCCGATAGCCGCGGGCGTTCTCTGGCCATGGCCGGCAACAGCACCACCCCTGTTTTTGCCCGTTCTGCCCTCAAACCTTTCCAAGCACTGGCCATGCTCTCCACCGGCATCCGCGAGCGCTACCGCCTCAGCGAGAAAGATATTGCCATCATGTGCGGATCCCATCAGGGCACCACGGCTCATGCGCGGCAGGTGTTCAGCATACTGTGGCGGGCCGATCTGTCTCCCGATTTGCTGGTCTGCCCCACCCCACCCGGCAAGCCCAGCCCCCTGTGCCACAACTGCTCCGGCAAACATGCTGGCATGCTCGTGGCCAGCCGCGCCCAAAACTGGACCTTGTCGGACTATGCCCAGCGGCAGCATCCGGTGCAAGCGCTGGTGCGGGCCAAGTTGGCGGATTTGCTGCAAATGCCCTCGGAGGAGTTTTTGTTTGCGCGGGATGACTGTGGGGTGCCCACCTACCAATTGCAACTGAACCACCTGGCTTCTCTATTCGCCCAACTGACCGCCGGCGAGCGGCCCGACTTGGAATCGGTAGCACGGGCCATGACCCATCACCCGGAGATGGTGGCTGGACAGGGGTGTTTCGACACGGAATTGATGCGGGCCACTCAAGGGGATCTGGTGAGCAAATCGGGTGCTGAAGGGATCCAGTGCATTGGCCGGGTGGGGGAAGGCATGGGCCTGGCCATCAAGGTCCAGGATGGAGCCGCCCGGGCCAAGTATGCCCTGGCTTTGCACCTGCTGCAGCGTATGGGCTGGATTCAGCCTGCTGCTGCTGAAATGCTAGGGGAGCGCTTCCTCTCCATTGGCCCTTACACCCGCCTTGAGGTGGAAGGGGAACTGCGTATGCCTTGAAGAGCCGGAGGTGGGAAGGCCTTGCACCCAAACTCTTGGTGATGCTAGATTTCTCGAAGAAAAGGCCCAAAAACTAATGATTGAAGCCCTCTTCAAGACTCTTGACGACGAGCTAGGCAAGCTATTTGCCCTGACTAAGAAAGCAAAGGAGACCGCAGGGAAAGCCCAAGTCGCTTGTAAAGGAGGGCAAGTTCCAGCCCTGAGCCGCCAGCTACAAGGCTGTAGCTCTGTCCTCAGCGAGGCTCTTTCCCAGGTGGAGACGGTAAGACAAGCCCTTGAACAAACCCAGCAGGTTTTGGAGAGAACTTCTCTTGAAGAACTTGCTAGCGAGGTAGGAGAACGAGTCGGCCAGCCTTGGCTGCCTACGGAAAGCCCCCATGTCTTTGTAGCTTTCCCCGCCTTAGTGCGCTTTTCCAGGGAGGGAGTGCGCATAGATCGCAAGCTTCTACGCTCTCAACGGCCCAGTGCCATTGCAGAGAAGATTCTCCGAGCAAGAATGACCAAAGGGAAAGAAACTAATCCAGAGGTAGTTCTTGAACGCATCTGGAAAGCGGCAAAAATTGCAGCGGGTTACTTGAGAAAGTCAAGCGCAGAGCTGCCTCGTTCTCTTCAAGTACCTGCTCGCGATGTCTTCGAGGTGCTCCACCTCAACAACCCAGACTACACCGAAGTGGAGTTTACGCGGCATCTTTACCTCTTGGATCGAAATGGCACCAACCATGTGGAGGGCTACCGCTTGATCTTCTCCGCGTCTACAGGCACGCGCTCGGGTCGCTACTACCGCATTCGAGACGAAGCTGGGGTGGAGCACGCCTACTATCTTTTGGAGTTTGAGAAGCTATGAGCGAAGAGGGCCAGGGTCGGCTAGAGCCTGATTTGTGGCTGCGCTGTCTGGAAGAAGACTACTTGCGTTCTTTTATCCCTGAAGGTGGTGCCACTGTCAAGCTGGCCGTTGTTCCGAAAGATTCCTACTCTTGGGTGCGGAAAGCGCTGCTGGAAAAGCTTAACCAGTATTCCTTTCATATTTTTGATTTGACAGAGGAGTGCTTAAAGCTGCATTCAGTCGAACAGCTTTGGTTTGCCCTTGCTCAGAGAGTAGATTGGGAGACTTTTGCCAAAGATCTGCGCTTCAACATTCTCCAAAAAATTGGATACCCTCCCAGGCTAGATCTGCAGGACTGCACTTTAGAGCAGTTGGCCGAATTCTATCAGATTGAAGCCCGTGAGATCAAACTAGAGTTTCAGCGGGAAATTAAGAGAGGTATTTTTCTGGATTACTCACTAGCCCTTGACTTTCGCAAAGCCATAGTCCGACTTGTCTACGAACCCCTTCAAAGCCCAGGCACTCTGGAAGGTCTATGCTCTGCAATTCAAGAGTGGCTTAAAGGTACGCTGAGCTCTATCAGCCGGGTGCGTGAAGCGGCTATTTTTCGAAAGATTGACAGGACAAATGCTCGAGGGATTCTACTTTCTTTCTTAAGACTATTTACACGACGATCCGGCTTAGTAGCAGTCCTTGTCAGCTTGCTTCACTACTACGAGCGGACCCCCAGTGGACGCCCTAACTTTACCAGTCGACAAATCCTTGAGCTCTACGAGACTTTGCGTGAGTTTATCGATGCGGAGAGTGAACTAGAAAAAACTGTGTTAATTTTCTTAGCTCCTCCAGAGTTTATTGAATCTGAGCGTCTGTCTTATCATAGATATCGAGCTTTGCAAACTCGAATTGAGAATGAGGTTTCTTCTCTTCAAAAGCCTAATCCATGCACAGCTATGGTGCAGCTTCTATGAATGTAGCGATTGCAGCTAGGCGGGCCATTGAAGCCCTACGAAATGGCGTTCCTAACCGGTTCGCAGTTGCAGAACTTGGCTCTTGGCAGTCTCAGATTGAGGAGGGTTTTCAAGAGCTGTGCAAGGGTGCTAGTTCAGGCCCTGCAGGAATGCTGATAAAGGGGGATTTTGGGACAGGCAAGTCCCATCTTCTACTAACCCTGCAGGAGCGAGCAAGGAAGAATAATTTTGCCACCTCCCTAGTTGTCGTCTCCAAAGAGTTGCCCCTCGGTAACCCCAATCGCCTGATTCCCCGCCTCCTTGCCCAGGTCGAGCTCCCTGACATGGTTGAGCGTGGGATCCAAGGCATGGCAGCCCGGCTACAGGACTCCTCGCCTTCTTTCTCGCCTTCTTTCCAGAAGTTCCAGCTTTGGGTTAACCAGTGGCAGTTTGGGTCAGGCTGGTGGCCGGCCACCTTGGCTCTGTACCAAAGGTTAGGAGGCGATGACGAGAAGCTAGACGCCATTGTCCGCTTTTGGGCTGGTGAGCCCACTCTGAAGTCCTCAGAGGTAAGGCGAAGCCTACGGGATCACGGCTTGGCAGGTGCTTATCCCATTGGCAAGCTACCCCCTGCAGAAAGCCTACACTGGCAGCGCCTGGCCTTCTGTGCCCAGCTATGTCGGGCCATAGGGTTTGGGGGCTTGGTGGTTTTGGTGGATGAGATTGAGCTTATTGCCCAGTACAGTCTTCTTCAGCGGGTCAAGTCGTACCGCGTTCTTGGGCACTTGTTTGGTACAACAACCCTGCCTGAAGAAATAAAGAAAGCTCCGCTGGTTTTCGTAGGAGCAGTAACCCGCGATTTCGAGAGGGTCATTCTACAAGAAAAAGGAGATTGGGAGAAAGCACCTAAGATAGCTCTCCAGAAGCATATGTCTGAGGAAGTTGTAAAGGCCGGCATGGAGGCTATTAGCCAAGCTACCCCTCTCTGTTCCTGCTTAGAAGCCCGCGAGGACATTCAATCCATGTGGCATAGGGTAGCGGATCTCTACCAGAAAGCTTATCCCGATTGGGTACGCCCATCGCTGCCACAGCTTCCTGAGCTCTACAGCACAACCACTGTGCGGTCAATTATTCGCCGCTGGATTACGGAGTGGGATGTGCGTCGGTATTACAGCCCCGATACAGAAATTGTGATTGTAGAAGATGAGGCGATCAAGTCTACCCCAACTGAGGAGCTTCCAGAGTTGGAAGAGGACGAAGAATAAGCCCAGTCAATCCCTAACTAGCTTTGAGAGGCCTCAGCGCTGGAAAGGGTTTTGGAAAGGATTCGGGCTGGAGCTTTGCCCCTTGTTGCGGTACTTGGGGTTGATGGTCAGGGTGCCAGCTCCCAGGCCTCGCTGCGCCAAAAACTCCAGGTTGCGGCGGCGCATGGTGGTGTCGTAGTCATTTTTAACGCGATCTTCCAGCATGGCCACCTGCTGCAGCGCGCTCAGCAAGATAGCAGCAGCTTGCTCGGAGGTGTAGCCATTCTGGGAGGCATAGCGCACGGCAAACTCGTCGGCTGCCACCTGGGCCTTCTGGCCCTTCTCCGCTTTGCGCAACAGAAACACCGCTGACGCGGCCAAGCCTGCTGCTAAGCCAACGCCGAGGTTATCTCCCATCTGCAGCTCTACCAAAATGCCCATGCTGCCGGCCCCGATCAAGGCGGGATACAGCAACAACGCCGACCAGTTATCCCCCAAAGCCAGCTCTGTGGCCATCACCGCTTCTCGCAAGAAGTAGATCTTCTGCTGGTCAGGGCTCAGCTTCTGCCAACGGCTGAGGTCAATGGCGAAGCGAGAGTATTTCTGCCAGGGAAAGCGCCACAACGGCTGCACAACCCGAGACTGGTCGGGGGTGCCGATCTCGATCTGCACTTCAGGGCGGATCTCCACCGGGAGAAACTGGATCAGGCGGTCAAAGTCGGAAATGGTATACATGCTGGCACAGTGCGGCTAAGGGAGCGGCTGGAGAGGATTACCCATAGTAAAAGATTCTAGCCTTCCTTGCAGGCCAGCTCCAAGCAAGCTTTTTGCAATAGGGCTGGCGGCAGAGGGACAAGCCTGAGCCTAGATGGAAAGGGGGTATGCCGCGTAACATACTCCCGACCCTGTAGCTAGCTTCCCGCAGGGTTGCTACGCATACAGCGCGGGGCTTCTCGGCGGTTTAGCTAAACCTGAGGTGAGCAATCTATTTGGCGGATTGCCCAAGGGACTGAATTTATCATCCCAGTCAAACCCTTGAGGACCAAGACAGCCGTTATCTTAGTTTGAAGAGGGATCCCTGCTGGGGTGTTTGAGATTGGTCAAATCGTTGAGGCGGCGCAGGATCCCCCATCCCTGTAGGGCCTCCAGCAGGGCTTCCCGCACAACCGCTACCGTCTCTTGGTCGAGGGCCAACCGCAGATAATCCACCGCCAGCCGGGTTTGCTCGGGATCCAGGTGGGACATTAAGCTCTGCAAGCGGCGAACGCCCGCCAGCCGTCGGAAGGGATCGGGAGAAGCAATGTCGCTGAGGTCGCGCTCCAATTGAGACCGTTGCCGCTCTTGTCGGCCCCTGAGCCACTCCCCAAACAGCAGCGACAACAAGGCTAGAGTGGCCAATCCCTGTAGAATGGCACCGGTGGCCAGCCAGCGTTGGGTGGATTCTGCCCAGATGGAGATGAGGGTGTAGGTGCCCAAGGTGGCGGCTGCTCCCGAACCAATTGCCAGCAAAAGCCAGCGATCCGCCTGCCGAAACCAAGCTTGCCACTCCTGCCAGCGGCGGTTGAACTCAGGGCTGCGCACCCCCTGTAGCCCCAACATCACCAAGGTGCCCACCCCCAGAGAGAGCGCCAGCCGCCCATTCCAGAAGGCCAGCCCTGCCAACGCCAAGGCCGACAGAGCCAAAACCCGCCACTGCGGCCCCGATAGGATCCACAGAGCAACTTGGGATCCCGTCTCCACTGCCCCACGCCCCACCCGCTGCAGATATTCTGGCCAGGATCCCTGGCCGGAAGAAGGGCGACCCGATTGATGCTTCACCGATGGCAACTCCCAAAACTCGGCCCTATCTGGCCCTTTGCAAGCGGCAAGATAGATCAACGCTCCTTAAATTATGCTCTTATGCTTTATAGAGTCGAGGTAGGCTTTCCACCCTTGGGTTTGCAACTGGTCGTTTTTCTCCTGCACCGCCTGTTTTAGGCTTTCCCGATAGGCGATCACCCGCCGGAGCAGATCGGGATCCCCACTGGCTAGGATCTGCACCGCCAACAGACCCGCGTTGTAGCCGTTGCCAATGGCCACCGTGGCCACCGGGATCCCTTTGGGCATTTGCACAATCGAGTATAAGGAGTCGATCCCCTGCAGGGATGGGCTGAGCACCGGCACCCCGATCACCGGCAGAGGGGTGAGGGACGCCACCATCCCCGGCAAATGGGCTGCTCCCCCTGCCCCGGCAATGATGACGCGGATCCCTTGGGTATGGGCGCGGCGGGCAAACTCTACCATCGCCTCGGGAGTGCGATGGGCGCTGAGGATCTGCAATTGGTAAGGGATCCCAAACTCCTCACACACCTGGGCGGCAGGTGCAAGGGTGGGCAAATCGGAATCGCTACCCATTACGATGGCAACGAGGGGGGAGAGTTCCATATCGCTAAGCGACGCTAACGCGAAAGGCTGCTGGCCCGGCGTAGCCGATCCATCATCGCATAGCCCAACCCCGTCGAGATGGGTGGGGGCTCTGCCAGCAGGAGCGTAGCATCTCCCTCATCCAGTCGGCGCAGGCTGGCAAAGAGGGCGCGGGCGGCTGCCTTGGGATCCGAACCCAAACACTCCAAACTGAAAGTGATCCCCGGCCAATGGCGGGAGAGGGTGTTCAGCAGAGCCTGCGGATCCGTGGCAAAGCTGAGGATGCCCAGGTGGGAATGACCGGTTGTCAGGTGCTGCACCTGTTGCCAATCGCCGGGCTGAAGCTGGGCAAAAGGGGTGGGCAAAAGCCGGAGGGGCTTACTGGGGGCATAGTGGCTGCTCAGTCGTCCCGGCGCTTCTGGCGGGCCCGTTGTGCCATCCTTGGGGGCCTGTTCTGGGGGCAACCGGATGGGCAACCCCAGGTGGGCCTCCAGGGCTTCCAGTGGGATCCCTCCTGGGCGCAGCAGCGTTGGGATCCCTTCGGGGCTGAGCTTTAGCACGGTGGACTCCAGGCCCACAGCACACTCTCCCCCATCCAAGATGTAAGGGATCCGCCCTCCCAACTCTGCATAGACGGCCTGGGCTGAGGTGGGGCTGATGCGGCCAAAGCGATTGGCACTGGGGGCAGCCAGAGGGGTTTGCACCGCCTGCAACAAAGCTTGAGCCACCGGGTGAGCAGGCACCCGCAGGGCAACAGTAGGCAACCCGCTGCTCACCAGATCCGGCACGGTGGGACACTTGGGCAGCACCAAGGTTAGGGGCCCCGGCCAGAAGGTGTCGATCAGGGATCCCAGCAGAGCACGGGCGGCGGGAGTAAAAGCCGACACATCCACCAGCCACCCCTGCAGCTGCTCTAGGGTCACCCCAGCCGGCAGATGCAGGATCAGGGGATCGAAGCGGGGGCGCTCCTTGGCGGCAAAAATGTTTGCCACTGCCTGCTCATCCAAGCCATTGCCCGCCAGGCCGTAAACCGTCTCCGTGGGGATGGCCACCAACTGGCCCTGCAGCAAGGCCGCAGCCGCTACGGCAATGTGCTCAGGAGTGGGCGAAAGAATTTCCGTCTGCATCCATAACTCGGATTTGGGGTGGGGCTAGGGATCCCGTTCTGCAATCCATTTTCGCGCCTGGTAGAGGGCGATGTTGATTTGATCCCCAAACAGCAGCGCCAAGGAAGTGAGCCAAACCCAGAGCAGCAGAACAATAACCGCCCCCACCGCCCCGTAGACTTGGTTGAACTGCCCAAAGTGCTCCACGTAAATCCGCAACCCCCACGACACCCCAACCCACAGTAGGCTGGCCACGATGGCCCCCGGCCAAATCGGGATTTGGGGTCGGCGCAGGCTGGGGCCAAATCGATACAGCACCCAGCAGGAGAAGACGACCAGCCCCAAGGAAATTGGCCAAGTGAGGATCCCCCACAAGTTCAACCCCAGCTCTCGCAGGGGATCCAACTGAGTCGGCCCGCCAACTTCCTGCGCTAAGAATCCCGCTTTCCTGTACAAGAAGCGCAAAAAGCTGGCACTGAACAAAAAGATCAAGCTGGCCAGTCCGGTCAACCCCAAGGTGGCGAGCATCCAAACCAGCGAGATCAGCTTGCGTCTCCAGAAGGGACGGCGCCTATCTTGAGGGATCTCATGGCTGAGATCCAAAGCTGTCATCACCGCCCCCATGGCTCCAGAAGCAGCCCACAGGGTGCCCAAGAAGCCGAGCGACAACAACCCCCGATTCTGCCCGAAGCGGAGCTCGCGCACATACCGATCCAAAAGCGTCAGGGCCTCTTGGGGAGCAATTTGGCTCAACTGCTCCATCAAGCGCTCGAAGGCTTGCTCAGAGGAGCCGACAAACAGCCCAACCCCGGTCAGGAGCGTGAGGATGAAGGGGAACAGCGCCAACATCGAGCTATAGGCCATTTCAGAGGCCAGGCCAAACAGCCGGTAGCGCATCGCGTTTTCCCAGGCCAACCGCAGGGTTAGCCAGACCAACTCTCGCCGGGAAGTCCGTCCTGACGACGCGAACGGGATCCCCAGCGCCCGCAGCTGCTCAACCAGTTGCTCCAACAGCCTCATGGTTCAGCACTTCAGCCCACTGCGGTAGGTACTGGGAAAAATCCTGTTTTTTGACAAACCGAAAAGGCCCGGATAGGGATCCCCAGATCACTTGATCGGTCTCCGGATCCCGACCTTGATCCAAGCTGTGAAAGTAGTCGGCTCCGATCTCAAACTCGCTGTACAAATAGGTGGTTCTGCCTTTGCGTTCAACAATACAGCCTTTGCCGGGCAGGCTGCGGCCCCGATAGCAGGATCCCGTCCATTCCACCTGGGTGACACAGCCGGGCAAGAGTTCCAACTCCGCTGCTGTCAGACCGGCCAATTTCCCCTTCGCGTAAGCGTTGCTTAGCAACAACTCCCGACCGGCGCACCTGTAGGAGTCAGGAGCTGTCAGAGCATAGTTTTGAATCCGGATCCCATCTGGAGTATCGAAGAGGTGGATCACCCGCTGTCGGTAAGGCTGCTCAGGATAAATGTCGTACAGTTGCTCCACGTAAAACCCCACCCCCTGCAACACCGACCAAGGCAAGGGGCATTGGTACACATGAATGTTGGCAAACCAGACGGGCTCTGCAATCGCCTGTTGTAGGTTGTTGAAGTGCCCTGCCATCCAGGTGGCCAGTTGAGCCAGTTGTGGGGAAACAGACATAGGTTCAGATGGATTCAATGGATTGAAATCGAGAAGATTCAGATCGAGCGCTCCTGATCCTGCAGACTTTGTCCAACTGTCAGGGACTCCGTCCCGATGGCGCACTCCATAACACACTCTACAAAACTACACCAGGGAATAGCTTGGTAGCCCTGTACTTGAGTGCGGGGTGGAAAAGCCCTTGGGCAACTTGATTTAAGGGAATTTAAGGGATTTAAGAGAGCATTGTTGCTTACCGTCACCCGCCCTGTCTCTGGCGGAGTTGTTGCCATGGGCAGGGGAACCGCAACCCTGTGGCGACGAGGCCGTTCGCGCCACTCGGACGGAGTTCTTGAAGGGGATTGGGTTGCAGGGACAGGCTAGAGTAGAGGAGCCGGACTCCTGTGCCTCTTGAGATCTCGTCTAAGATGGTATTGATGTCGGCCCTACCCATTCCGCTGCTGGGGCAATCCTTGTCTGCTCTGAAAGACTGGGCGGTTGCCCAAGGACAGCCGGCCTATCGCGGGCAACAACTGCATGCTTGGATCTACCAAAAAGGGATCCGCTCCCTGGAACAGGTGACGGTGTTTCCTAGGGCTTGGCGAGAGGCGGTGCAAAGCTACCCAGTGGGACGCTCGCGCATTGTGCAGCGGACAGAGGCCCGCGATGGTACTGTGAAGTTTCTGCTGGGGTTGGCGGATGGGCAGTTGATCGAAACGGTAGGGATCCCAACGGCCAAGCGTCTGACGGTCTGCGTCTCTTCTCAGGTGGGCTGCCCGATGGCCTGCGATTTCTGTGCCACCGGCAAGATGGGCTACCGGCGCAACCTAGAGCTGCACGAGATTCTGGATCAGGTGTTGACGGTGCAGGAAGATTTTGGCCGTCGCGTCAGCCATGTGGTCTTTATGGGCATGGGGGAACCCCTGCTCAACCGCGATACGGTAGTACAAGCCATCCGCAGCCTGAATCAAGATATCGGCATCGGCCAACGGCATATCACCCTCTCGACGGTGGGGGTACCCCGGCAAATTGCCTGGCTGGCGCAGCAGGATCTGCAAGTTACCCTGGCCGTCAGCTTGCATGCCCCCAATCAAGACCTGCGGCAACGGTTGATCCCTTCGGCATCCCACTACCCTCTGGACACTCTGATCCAGGATTGCCGCGACTACATGCTGCGCACCGGGCGGCGAGTCAGTTTTGAATATACCCTGCTATCGGGGGTCAACGACCTGCCCATTCATGCCCGCCAACTGGCGCAATTGCTGCAGCAGGCCAGCCGGTCAGGGGTACAACTGCACGTGAACCTGATCCCTTACAACCCCATCTCTGAAGCTGACTATCAACGCCCCCACCCGACACGGGTCAGAGAGTTCGTCCGCCAGCTCGAACAGCACCAAGTGCGGGCCACTGTGCGCCAAACCCGTGGCTTGGATGGCAATGCCGCATGTGGTCAACTGCGGGGATCCTTCCTGCGTTCTTTGCCAGGGGATCTGTAATCGCCGCGCAACGCTTGCGCGAGTACATCAGCTCAGTCCGCAGGCGCGTCGTAACCAGGCGGCATCCTGTTCTGGCAAGGTGGCGTAGTGCATGACGTAAACCTGCCGGTGATACTCGTCCAGCCAGGCTCGCTGCGCCTCGTTCAACAGTTCCCAATCGATTAAGCGCCCATCAAAAGGGATCCAAGTTAGGGAGCGAAAGCCCATCCAGCCCTCCGGCTCGGGAATCGCAATCACCTCGTAGAGGTTCTCCAGGCGGATCCCACCCCATCCCGGCTGGTAGTAGCCCGGCTCGATGCTGTTGATCATGCCCACTTTGAGAGGGGTGCTGGCGCGGCGGTGGATCCCGTTGGGCCCCTCGTGGACATTCAAAAAGGCGCCGACACCGTGGCCGGTGCCATGGCCATAGTCCAGCCCGGCCTGCCAAAGGGTAGAGCGGGCGATCCCATCCAACGAGACTCCATAGGTGTCGGGGGGGAAGATCTGGCGGGCGCATTGAATGTGGGCCTTGAGCACCTCGGTATAGCGCCGCTTGCACAAGGGATCCGCGGGTTGCGGGCCAATCCAAACGGTGCGGGTATCGTCGGTGGTGCCCCCCAAGTAGTGGGATCCGGAGTCCAACAAAAACAGTTCGCCCGGCTGCAGCAGCTTTTGGGGATCCGGAGTGCTGTAGTGGATGATGGAGCTGTTGGCGCC
Source organism: Thermostichus sp. OS-CIW-30 (assembly GCF_054060215.1). Classification (NCBI taxonomy): domain Bacteria; kingdom Bacillati; phylum Cyanobacteriota; class Cyanophyceae; order Thermostichales; family Thermostichaceae; genus Thermostichus; species Thermostichus sp. OS-CIW-30. Next base: position 58,327 of record NZ_JBSSCZ010000016.1, read on the forward strand.
GGCGCCGGCAATGGTGTTAAAGCTCAGGCCCACCCACTCCCCTTCCTCCCGGTAATGGGCCTCCATGATGGCGGCCACATCGGCTTCGCTGATGGGGATCCCCTGTTGGATTTGCCGGTCGATCCAGGCCAGGGTACGGATCTTGGCCCGGCTGGCTTTGCGGTTGGCCAGGCGCATCTGTTCCAGCTCGGTGGGGTTTTTCACGGCCTTGAGGGCTTCTACTGGGTGCTCCAGCTCGCGGCAGCTCGCATCCTGCAGCAGCTCTTGAGTGCCCTGGGTGGTCTGCTTGGGATCCAAGCCCACCGGCGCGTAGCTCTTGGCCCATTGGGGCAGTTGTTCGTTGTAGGTCTCATAAGGCCAGAGTTCCACCCCGGCTTCTGCCAGAAGTTGCCGAGATGGGGGGCTGAGCCGCTCCAGATCCGTGAATAGAGCCGCTCTATCTGGGCTGACCAAAGCATAGGCCCAAAACACCGGGTTGTAGGGGATGTCGGATCCCCGCAGGTTAAACAGCCAGGCCACCTGATCCAATTTGGTCAGGGGCAACAGTCCCACCCGCTTGCGGCGCATCTCCTGCCGGACTTGGGCCAGCTTTTCTGCAGGGGTGGCCCCGCTTAGGTGGGTGGGTACCGAGTCAATGGGCCGGTCAAAGGGAGCGACAGGAGCGGATCCCTGAGCCAGCTTATCCACCAAGTTTTCCATGACCGGGATCAAGAGCACCCCTCCCGCTTGGGCATGGGCCTGCAACTGGCGATAGGTGGCCACCGCCACCGTAAAGGGATCCACCCCCAGGCGAAAGCCAGATCCCAGCTCTTCCACAATCTCCATCAGGCTGGGCTGATTCGGCAGACCTCCTTTGATCACTGTCAATAGATTGGGATCCACCTCCCGCTCCGCCTGTTCGTGATAGCGGGGATCTACCCACAGCCAAGCCCTGTCCCGGGTGATCAAGGCATCCCCCACCGAGCCGGTAAAGCCTGTGATCCACTGACGCCGCTTGCGATGTTCCGGCAAATACTCATTGAGATGCTCATCAGCAGAGGGAACCCAAAAGCCATCCAGATCTTGTTCTCGCAGAAGCTGGCGCAACTGCTGCAAACGGGCAGCAACATCCAGGCGGGGCAGGGTTTGGAGCATGGCAGAGGGGTAAAGCTAAACGGCCAGGCTATCGCCATTCTAAACAAGGTTGGGCCGCCCCCACTTCCCGCCTTCAGTGGTCGGCCATTTCGGATAGCAGCCAGATAGCAGCCAATACCTCCCTCTTCCTATGGGTGAGGGAAGAAATCCGCCAGCTCTAGCGCTCCTCAGGAAAACCCGCTTCTCGCCAAGCCCGCATGCCCCCATCCATCGAGATCACCCGGCGATAGCCCATTTTCTGTAGATTATCGGCTGCCAACGCCGAACGAAACCCGCCGCCGCAGTACAGGACGATCTCCGCTTCTTTGTCGGGGATCACCCTCTCGATGTCCCGCTCAATGATCCCTTTGCTCAAGTGGATGGCTCCGGCAGCGTGGCCGGCTTGCCACTCCGACTCTTCCCGCACATCCACAAAATAGAAGGGATCCCCTTGCAGTTGTTTTTGCCTGACCTGCTCGACTGTCAGTTCTTGGATGCGGCTTTTGGCCTCGTTGACCAGGGCCAAGAAAGCTGGAGAGTGCTGGAGAGCCATGGAGAACAGGCGCTATGAGCCAAAGCTTATTCCAATCGATCTTATCTGGTCTGGACTTTGGGATCCCAACTGCCCTAAGGCTAGACTGGGATCCAGATTTGCCGGCTGGAGGCCCATGGCTTGAAATCCCGATCTAACTTTCCGCAACTGCTTTGGCCCCTTGCTCTGGCCGTGAGCTGGAGCATCCCCCTTGGATTGACAGCCGGTCACGTCAGCCGGACGGAGTCCTCGGCTTGGGCCCAAGCTGCCCCGATGCCCCTAGAAAGTGGGATCCAGCGGCAAGTTTCCAGCCCACCGCCAGCCGCCCTGGTGGAGTGGCTAAGCCAGCAGGTGGCCGCCGCCAACCGGCGGGATTTGCCAGGGGTGATGGCCGGCTACAGCCCCGACTTCCGCCACCGAGATGGGCTGGACCGGGAAGAGGTGGAAGGTGCCATCCGCAAGCTGTGGAGCTCTCATCCCAAGCTCACCTATTCGGCCCAGATCCTCTCCTGGCGGCAGGTGGGCCCTGAGATTGTTGCCGATATTCTCAGCCAAGTAGAGGGATCCCAATCCTCGGTGCGGGGGGACTTTCAGGTAGAAGCCTCTGCCCTGGTGCGCAATCGCTATCGCCCGGATCCAGCCAATCCCGGACAACTGCTGTTGATTGACCAAGAAGTGCTGCGGGAGGCCAGCACCCTCACCTCTGGATCTGCCCCTCCCACCGTCACCTTGAACCTGCCGGAGGTGGTCAAACCGGGATCCACCTATTCGCTGCAGGCGATTGTGGCAGAGCCTCTCACCCACTCTTTGCTGTTGGGCGCCGTTGCCGAACAACCCGTTGCCGGGGCGGGCTACCCAGAGGTGACCTCGTTTGCTCTCGAACCTCTACAGGCCGGAGGGATCTTCCTACAGGCAGATGCTCCGCAAGAACCCGGTGCTGAGTGGATTTCTGTGATGTTGGTTAACCAAACCGGCATCACGCTGGAGAGTCGGCGTCTTATCGTCAGCGATCGCTTGGCTCTGGAGGGATCCCTGGCCATCCCCACCGTCCCTTAGGAAATCTTCAGGATGATGAGGAATGGCTCTGGGGTAATCTGGACAGGCAGTTGAGCTTGTTAAGATGGGAAACTATGCGCCCCTCAGCTTGTTTGCTTTCTGGTGCTGGCCCTATTTTTGAGCGGTTGCGATAGCGGCGACTCCCTTGGTGCTCCGGTGGTGGATCGCCCCACTCCTGCCAGCAATTGACCGAACAATCCCGAGGGGTCTCGAAAGGTTGGGTCGAGGTGTCTTGAAAGGACCCAACCTCAAGAAACACTGGCATCTTCAGCTAGAAATCGCAGGAGCCCCGCACTGTACCCGTAGGGTCAGTGCCGGGAGGAATGCGCTTTGATGAAGTACAATGAACTTATGAGCCAAGTCCTGACCATATCCTGTAAGCTCAAGGTGTCCCCGTCGCAAGCCGCCAAATTGGACGCGACGATGGATGCCTTTGTACAGGCATTGAACTGGGTCAACCAAAACACACCAGAAAAAGTAGTCAACGCAGTCAAACTCCAATCCCTTTGCTACTACGAGATTCGAGCCCGGTTTGGCTTGTCCAGTAACTTGGCTCAACAGGTGTGCAGACGGGTAGCGGGTTCCCGCAAAGTGGCTAAGCAGAAAAAGCGTCCCGTCAAGGAGTTTAAGAGCGGCTTTGTTACCTACGACGCTCGCATCTTTTCGTTCCGTCAAAAAGACTGGACGGTGTCGCTGACCACGGTGGAAGGGAGAGAACGCTTTGAACTGGTCATTGGCAACTACCAGCGTGGGATGCTGGCTGGTTCCAACCCAAAAGCTGCCACCCTGGTCAAGCGCAAAGATGGCTCCTACTACATCCAGATTTGCGTAGAGAAAAAGCCACCCAAGCAACAAGATACCGACAAGGTGATCGGGGTGGATTTGGGCAGGACGGATATTGCTCATACATCGGAAGGAGATCACTGGAATGGACAGCAGTTGAGCAGAGTCCGAGAGCGCTACTCCCGGTTGAGGGCGGTACTCCAACGCAAAGCCAGTAAGGGCACACGCAGTTCGCGGCGCAGATGCAGAGAACTGTTGCAACGGCTGTCTGGCAAGGAGAGGCGCTTTCAGGCGTGGGTCAATCATCGCATCTCCAAAGCTATTGTCTCTAGGGCAAAGACCACAAACAGCGCTATTGCCCTGGAAGACCTGACAGGGATCCGGGAAAGGGTCAATCAACAGCCGCGCAACAAGGCCGAACGGCGCAGAACCAACAGTTGGGCGTTCTACCAGCTACGCCAGTTTCTGGAATACAAGGCGAGAGTTGCAGGGGTTTCTCTGGTTCTTGTGCCGCCTGCTTACACGTCGCAGACCTGTCACAAGTGTTTACACATCCATCCCGATCCTGCGCAATCCTACCGCAGTGGAAAGAAGTTTAAGTGTGGGCACTGTGGATGGGAAGGGGATGCGGATTTGAATGGTGCGAATGTGATTGCGCTCTTGGGGGCTGCCGTAAACCAGCCTAGAGGTTCGGGCCTGTTTTGTTCTCTGGTAGAGCAGAGCAGGCTCAGGGCTACTGAAAGCCCGCTCCGTACCGCTTAGCGGTCGGAGCCGGGTAGTTTACACGCCCGTCCATTCCAAGCCCCGCTACAGCTATCTGCAAAACTATCCGCTCTCTCCCACCCCCAAGGCAACAACAGGCGGTCAGGGAAAGAGCGGTCTAGCGGGCCTTCAACTGGAACCTGACTGCCGGGAGGAACTCCAAGCGAGCCAGAACGCGAAGACTCTTCAGCAGACTGAAGGATCTAAGTTCAGACCGTTAGAGAACAGCCCCGGCGCACAGCCGGCTGAACCCAACTTGACGACCCTTACAACTACTACTATCTGGCATCCGCAGGAACCTCCCTTACTCAACGACACCCTGAGACTAGCACAAATCTTTACCGAGGTGGCTGGCCGGATCCCCTATCTCCCAAGCGATGAAGAGGCAAGGTGAGGGATGGACTGCTGAGGATAAGGCAACAGCGTAGGATAGAAGGACGCCCTCTAGTTGGCTCGAGTTGCCGTGGACTACAAAAGTACCCTCAACCTGCCCCAAACTCAGTTTCCCATGCGGGCAGAGGCCGCCAAGAGAGAACCCGCCATTCAAGCCTTTTGGCAGGAAGAGCAAATCTACCAGCGCCTTGCCGACCACAATCCTGGGGATCCCTTTGTCCTGCACGATGGACCGCCCTACGCCAATGGCGATATCCACATGGGCACCACCCTCAACAAGATCCTCAAGGATATCGTCAACAAGTACCACATCCTGCAGGGGCGCAAGGTGCGCTACGTGCCCGGCTGGGATTGCCACGGCCTGCCCATCGAACTGAAAGTGTTGCAAAGCCTCACTCCGCAGGAGCGGGAAAACCTCACCCCTCTGCAGCTGCGACAAAAAGCCAAGGAGTACGCCCTGCACTACGTTGATGTGCAGCGGGCCAGTTTTCAGCGCCTGGGGGTATGGGGATCCTGGGATCGGCCCTACCTGACGCTGTCGCCGGAGTACGAAGCCGCACAGATTGAGGTGTTTGGACAAATGGCCCTCAAGGGCTACATCTATCGCGGCCTCAAACCCGTCCACTGGAGCCCCAGCTCCCAGACGGCTCTGGCGGAAGCGGAGCTGGAGTACCCTGACAACCACATCTCCCCCAGCATCTACGTGGCCTTTCCCCTGCAGAGCCTCAGCCCGGCGGCGCAGCCGGTTTTGGAGCCTTTCATGCCGGGCCTGCGGGCAGCCATCTGGACCACCACCCCTTGGACGATCCCGGCCAACCTGGCTCTCTGCTTTAACCCCAAGCTCACCTATGCAGTGGTGGAGTCTCCCCGCTTCGGCCTGCTGTTGATCGCCGCCGATCTGCGGGAGCGGCTGGAGAAGGTTCTGGAGACGCCTCTGGAGATCAAGGCCACCCTGCCGGGATCCGCCCTGGAATACAGTCAAGGACGGCACCCCCTCTTTGACCGCACCAGCCTCTGCGTGCTGGGGGACTATGTCACCACCGAGTCCGGCACCGGCATTGTGCACACAGCTCCGGGGCATGGGGAAGATGACTTCAAAACCGGCCAAAAGTATGGTCTGCCCATTCTCAGCCCTGTGGACGATCAGGGGAGATTTACCGCCGAGGCCGGATCCCAGTTCGTCGGGTTGGATGTGCTCTCCAAGAAGCCGGAGACCAGCGGCAATGCTGCTGTCATCCAGGCTCTGCAGGCTGCGGGGGCTTTGCTCAAGGAAGAGCCCTACAACCACAAATATCCCTACGACTGGCGCACGAAAGAGCCAACGATTTTCCGGGCGACCGAGCAGTGGTTTGCGTCTGTAGCTGGCTTCCGGGAGCTGGCCCTGCAGGCCATTAAAACCGTGAAATGGATCCCGGCCATCGGGGAGAACCGCATCACCGCTATGGTGTCGGAGCGCTCGGATTGGTGTATTTCCCGCCAGCGGGCTTGGGGCGTGCCCATCCCCGTCTTTTACGACGAAGAAACCGGCGAGGTTCTGCTCACCGCCGAGACCCTCGACCACATCAAGGCCATTTTTGCCCAGGAGGGATCCGACGCCTGGTGGCAGCGCCCGGTGGAAGAGCTGCTGCCGGAGAAGTACCGCCACAATGGCCGCACCTACCGCAAAGGGATGGACACCATGGACGTGTGGTTTGACTCCGGCTCCTCCTGGGCGGCAGTGGCCAAGGCCCAAGGGCTGGGCTACCCGGTGGATCTGTATTTGGAGGGCTCCGACCAACACCGGGGCTGGTTCCAATCCAGTTTGCTTACCTCCGTGGCCGTCAACGGCCATGCCCCCTACAAGGCGGTGCTCACCCATGGGTTTGTGCTGGACGAGAAAGGCCAGAAAATGAGCAAGTCCCTGGGCAATGTCATCGATCCGCTGGTGTTAATTAACGGCGGCAAAGATCCCCAGATGGATCCCGCCTACGGGGCGGATGTGCTGCGCCTGTGGGTCTCCAGTGTGGACTACTCCGGGGATGTGCCGCTGGGTAAGACCATTCTTGGGCAAATGGCGGATGTATATCGCAAAATCCGCAACACAGCTCGCTTTTTGCTGAGCAACCTCTACGACTTCAATCCAACTCAGGATGCCGTTCCTTTTGAAGCCTTGACGGAGCTAGACCGCTACATTTTGCACCGCCTGCACGAGGTGGGATCCGAGATCGGCGAATCTTTTGCCAGCTATCAGTTCTACCGATTTTTCCAGGCGATTCAGAACTTTTGTGTGGTGGATCTCTCCAACTTTTACCTGGATATTGCCAAGGATCGCCTCTACATTAGCCATGCCCAAAGTCTACGGCGGCGCCAATGTCAAACGGTGCTCTCCCTGTTGCTGGAGAACTTGGCCAAGGCCATCGCCCCCGTTCTCTCCCACCTGGCCGAAGAGATTTGGAGCCATCTGCCCTATCCCAAGCCCACCCGTTCGGTGTTTGAGGGGGGGTGGATGAAGCTGCCGGAGCACTGGCGGGATCCCCAGTTGGCGGCCATTTGGGAGCAGCTGCGAGAGGTGCGCCAAGAGGTGAACAAGGCTCTGGAACAAGCCCGTACCGGTCGCGTTAGCGGGACGGAGTCCTTTAAGCCCATCGGCGCTTCCACCGAGGCCAAGGTAATCCTGAAGGTAGCGGATCCCAGCCTATACGCTCTTTTGCAGGAGCGGGCTGCCGAGTTGCGCTACTTGTTCATCACCTCACAGGTGGAACTGGAGAAAACCTCAGGTCAAGGCTTGGAGGTCTCTGTTTTTCCGGCTGACGGCCAAAAGTGCGTGCGCTGCTGGAACTATTCCACCCGTGTGGGGGAATTTGCCGAACATCCAGAGCTGTGTGAGCGTTGTGTAGCCGCTCTGGCCGGGGAGTTTTGAATTTGGGACCCCGTCCCGCTGGCGGGAAGGGATCCCCCTCTTTGAATTGGCTCTTTCTCCGGACAGGTCTTGTCGGCCTTCTTCGGGATCAAGGGGCAGAGCTGCGGGATGGGATCCCCTCGACATGGGTGTGCAACACCTTGCCGCACAGGGTTTTCTCCAGCCAGGGAGTCGCTGGCGATCGGGAGTGGAGAGTGGCAACAGAAACCGTCCAAGGGTGGGTGGGATCAAACAGCACCCAGTCGCTGTGGGGGGTAAGGGTGGGCGGATCTAGGTTTAGGCAGCGGGCCGGGTACAGGCTGAGGGCAGACCACAGTTGCAGCGCTGTCAGGGATCCCGTTTCTACCAAATGGTGCCACAGCAGCGGCAGAGCCAGCTCCAGGCCCATCGCCCCCGGCGGAGCATCGGCAAAGGGCAGGGTTTTCTCTTCGTAGGTGTAGGGGTGGTGATCCGTAGCGATCCCCAAGTTGCCGGAACGGATCCTGGCGATCAGAGCCTCCCGGTCGCCGGCGCTGGGAAGAGGGGGCAGGAGACGAAGGTGGGGATCGTAGCGATGCTCAAGGACGGCCTCTTCGGACAAGATCAGGTGCATCCAAGTGGTGCTGGCGGTAACCGGCAGTCCTTCTGCTTGGGCCTGTTGGATCAGCTCCAGGCTGCGGGCTTGGCTCAGGCGCATGATGTGCACGGGCGGGGGGGAAGGAACGCTCCTGATCACCTCCAAGAGACGGGCCAGAGCGGCAGTTTCGGCACTGGCAGGGATCCCTTTCAGCCCTAGGCGCAGCGCCCAGATCCCTTCGTAAAGGCTGCCTTGCCCGGCCAAGGTGGGATCCCAGGCCCAGAGCAGCAGGGGTTTCTTCCCCAGCCGCAAATACTCCAGAGCCCGCCGCAGCAGAGCCAAGGAGCGCAGTGGCTGAACCTCTGCAAAGCCAACTGCTCCCGCTTGCGCCAGTTCTCCCCAGGGGGTTGGGGTTTCTCCCTGGCCACCCACGCTCAGGGCAGCCCAGGGCAGCCAGCGGGGATCCCCACGTTGGCGGGGGTAGCGGTTCAGGTGTTCCGGGTGATCCAGCACCGGAAATAGGCCGGTTCCAGGAAGGGGGGTGGGCAGAAGCCCCACCTGGGTAAAGCCTCCCGCCAAAGCCGCTGCAGCCAAAGAGGTCAGGGTTTCCCGACTGTGGGCCAGAAAGTGCTCCGCACCGCTTACGCGACCGTTGCCAACCCCCTCGCCGCTGTGGGCATACAGATCCAGCAAACCCGGCCCCACTACCCAGCCTGAGCCATCGATGGTGGGGATGTCGGCAGGGATCCCTGCCGGCTCGGTGGCCCGCAGGCGACCCTCTTGCAACCACACATCGGTTACTTCATCCCGCTGGCGCAAGGGATCCAATAGGCGCACTCTCTGGAGACACACATCTGGTAAGGACTCCGTCCCGCTAACGCGACCGGTCAGCTTGCGGAGAGGAGAGGATCCCATCTTCACAAAGCTCCGGCAGTGGTGCAGTCCAGGATCTGGCCGGACAGATGGGTGGTGAGGTTCAACACCTTCAAAACCGGGGCACCCTCCTTGCCTTCTGGATAGTCGATCACCGTAATGGCGCCATTCCCCTGCTTGAAGATCCAAAAGGCTTGGGGGGAAAGGTCGAACAACTGACAGATGATCGCCTTGTTGATGGCATCGTGGGCAACAACAACCGCCGTGCCCTGAGGAAACTGGGCTGCGGTGATGGCCAAAAGCTCCTGCCAAGCGGAGCGAGTGCGCTCCCACACCTGGTGAAGGTTTTCCCCATTGGGCATCTGCACACTGGCGGGATCCCGTTGCCAGCGCTCCAGCTCGCCGGGGTATTCGGCTTCGACTTCGCTTTGCAGCTTGCCCTCCCAGTCGCCGTGGCAGATCTCTTGCAAGTCGGGCATTGGGCGCAAAATGAGGTTGCTGTGGTTGCTGCAGATGGCATCGGCTGTGGCCCAAGGGCGCTTCAGGGGGCTGGAGAAGGCCAGTTGCAGAGGTTGAGTGGCCAAAAATTCTGCCACCTTGGCTGCCTGTTCCTCCCCGGTGGCATTGAGGGGGATATCCCGCTGCCCTTGAAAACGGCGCTCTCGGTTCCATTGGGTTTCCCCATGCCGCACCAGCAAGATGCGCATCCCCTGCTTGCGCTTGGGCAGGGCTTGGCCGAGGTGAGCGGTGATGTTCAGAGATTCCAGTTGTGGCGGCCCCTGCAGGCCCTCGGGAAAATTGAGAACGCTGATGGCGCAGTTATCCTGCCCAAGGCGGTGATAGTGGTGTGGCCCCAGGCCGATGGCGGTGCTGACCAGGGCGCGATTGATGCCGCTGTGGCCCACGATGAGGATATTGAGGGGCTGCCTTGGGGAGGGATCCGCTCCATGGTTCCAGGGGCCCGAAGCCGATTGCAGATGGAAAGCCAGCATTTCCCAAAACCCCTGCGCCTGCTGCCAGAGATCCCGCACCGGAAAGCGGCCCTCCAGCTCCAGGTTGTCGGGATGGTGCCGCCACAGATGGTAATCCTCGGGGTATTTCTCCTTCACCTCAGCAAAGGTCAGCCCTTCCCAGGCCGTCAGGTCGATCTCCCGCAGTTGATCGGTAACGTGCAGAGGGATCCCTTCTCGGTCTTTCAAAATGACGCGAGCGGTATCGAGGGCGCGAGACAGGGGGCTGCAATAGGCGCAATCCAACGGGATCCCGGCCAGGGCCTCGGCTACACGCTGCGCCTGCACTTCTCCAGTGGGGGTGAGCCGGGAGAGATCGGAGCGGCCTTGAATGCGATTTTCCAGGTTGAAGGTGCTCTCACCATGGCGCACGATCAAGATGCGCAGGGCAGGCTGGTCGCGGTAGCGGGACGGAGTCCTTGCCATCGCTTGCATGGACTTACTCATCGCAGTAGCGGGACGGAGTCCTTAGAACACCTTCTAGAGTACCGCCACTGGGCGGCGCTCGCCTTCGTCAATTCACCGGTTGGGCTGCCGACTGAGGCGTATTTGGGCTGGTCGCCGCTTGTGATGGGGGCATCTTTGGAGAATGGCCGCGCTGCGTTTCCGCTGGCAGAGGTTTTGGTTGAATGGACGTTGGCGAAGGGGGCCGGCTTGGTGCTCCTTGCCCTTGTTGTGGTGCTGTTGGCGCAGTTTTTCCCTCCACTGCTCCCTCAGGAGAGCCCCCTGCCACCGATAGAATCCGAGAAGACAAAGTGTAGGATCCCTGAAGGCGGATCCCTCTTGCCTGGACAAGCGCTGCCATGGTTTCTCCACAATTGGCTTGGGATCCCAGATCCCTGACCGAAAGCCCCAACCCGGCTACAGCCGAGATCGACCGTCTCAGCACCTGGGAACTGGTGAAACGGATCAACGCCGAGGATCGGCAGGTGCCGGAAGCGGTGGCTGCTCAGGCGGAGCCGATTGCCCAAGCCATCGATGCCATTGCCCAGCGGATGCGTCACGGCGGGCGGCTGATCTATATCGGGGCAGGAACCTCAGGTCGGCTGGGGGTACTGGATGCGGCTGAGTGCCCACCCACTTTTGGCACTTCCCCCGCACAGGTGGTGGCTTTGATCGCCGGGGGGGAAAAAGCCCTGACCCAGGCGGTAGAGGGTGCAGAGGACGACGCAGAAGCGGCTGCCCGCGCGCTGGAGGGTCTTCACCTCCAAGCTCAAGATAGTGTTGTGGGAATTGCCGCCAGCGGTCGTACCCCCTATGTGCTGGGTGGGATCCAAGCCGCCAGAAGTATTGGGGCGCTCACGATTGGCCTGGCCTGCAATCACCCTTCTCCTCTAACCGAGCAGGTGGATATTGCTATTGCCCCTTTGGTGGGGCCGGAGGTAATCCTCGGATCCACCCGCATGAAAGCCGGCACAGCCCAAAAGTTGGTGTTGAACACGATCTCCACCGGGGTGATGATCCGCTTGGGCAAGACTTATGGCAACCTAATGGTGGATCTCCAGGCCAGCAATGCCAAGCTCAAGCAGCGGGCGGAGCGAATGGTGGCCCTAGCCTGCGATCTGGATCCCGCCGCGGCTGCCCAATTGCTGCAGGCTTGTGATGGAGAGGTGAAAACCGCGATCCTTGTGGCCTTGATGGGGTGCTCTGCTCAGGAAGCTCGTCAGCACTTGCAACAGGCCCAGGGCAACATTCGCCAGGTGCTTGATTCCGTTCTGGCGCAGCGGCGGTGACAATAGTTGAATGGCTTGTCCATGAGCGTTTGCGGCTACCTCTACACGCCTTCCCATGCCCCTTTGCCGGAACAGGAGTTGGCCTGGCTCAAGTTGCGAGGGGCCGATCCCATCCTGCACGATTGGGGATCCCGAACTCATTTGGAGGAGCTGTTCCGACGCATCACAGCCGGCTGGGTGCAGGAAGTGCTGCTCTTGCGCCTGGCGGATCTGGGGGATCGGGCGGATGAAATCCACGAGCGGCTGCTGCAAATCCAACACTCCGGGATCCGCCTCAGCTTGGTCACCGAATCCGGCCTGCAAACCCCCACCAAGGCTGCCGATTGGATCCCCCTGCTGGCCGAGATCCCCCATCAGTTGCAAAGCCGCCGCCTCTGCTGCAGCCAAGCCCAAAACCGCCTGGCGGGCAAACCCCCCCCTGGCCCTGCCCCCTTTGGCTACCGCCGCGAAGGGGAACGCTACGTGCTGGATCGCCGGCAGGCCAGCATCGTTCAGGATTTTTTCCAGCACTTTCTCCTCTACGGATCCCTGCGGCAGGCGGTGCGCTTCTTGGAGGAAAAACACCACAAGCGGATTTCTGTGGCCACCGGACGCAACTGGCTGCTCAACCCGGTGTACCGCGGGGATCTGGCCTATGCCGACGGCACCACCCTGCGGGACACTCACCCGGCCCTCCTCAGCCGTACGGAAGCCGCCCAGATCGATCGCTGGCTCAAGCGCAACCAAGGGATCCCTCGCCGCAGCGCCAGTGCTCCCCGCGCTTTGGCCGGCCTGGTTCATTGCTGCGCTTGTGGCAGCCTTCTGCGCATTGTGCAAACCACCCCTCGCAAGGGGAAAAAGAACGGATCCCTCTACCTCTATCTGCGCTGCCAAACCTGTCGCTACAGCCTCCCCTACACCGAAGTCCTGCAGGAGGTGATCCGGCAGGTGTGCGAACAACTGCCCCAACGCGCCCAGACGCTGGATCGACAAGCCCTCACCCAAGTCCGCCAAGAGCTCCAAGCCCAAATCCAGGCCAACGCCGAGCGGCTGCGGCAATTGGAAGAGCTACAGCAATCTGGACTGATGGACGAAGCCTCTCTGGCCCAGCGTCGCTACCAGTTGCGAGCAGAGACGGCCCGCTTGGCCCAAAAGCTGGAGCAACTCCCCCCCGCCAACCTCACCCAGACCATCCAAACCCTCTCCATCCCGCCCTTCTGGCAAGACCTCAGCGAGACCGAACGGCGTGCCTACCTGCGGGAATTCCTGCGCAGGATCGAGGTGGATTCTGCAGGAGCGGTGCGAGTTACTTTTGCCTTTGATCCCTGAGAGTGAAGGGTTCTCCCCACCTTCCCCCCAGAATTGAGACCATTCTTGATTCTTTCTCAGACCAGACCTGCCTCAGCGACAAGCCAAGAGGACGGGATCAGCGCCATGGCATAGCTGAATCCTTCCCGATTTGGGTGAATTGTCATCTGGAATTGTTTTCTTTTGATCACTGATGAAAGTATATCTAAAACTAAAATCGGGAAAAACATCAAAAATCGACTTGAGAAGCCCTGGGAACTTTCTTAGGACGATTTGCAAGATCTGGGAACTTCTAGCTTTTTGAGGGATCCACCTTTATCCTTCGCAACAGTTCTCAGGGGGCGGGTTGGCTGCCGATAATGTCCCTTGTCTGCCCCATGGAGGAACGCGCTGTGAAATTGGCGGTTTACGGAAAAGGTGGGATCGGCAAATCCACCACCAGTTGCAACATCTCGGTGGCCTTGGCCAGGCGGGGCAAAAAGGTCTTGCAGATTGGCTGTGATCCCAAGCACGACAGCACCTTCACCCTGACCGGCTTTCTCATCCCCACCATCATCGACACCCTGGAAGCCAAGGGCTATCACCACGAAGACATCTACCCAGAAGATGTGATCTACCGCGGCTACGGCGGCGTGGACTGCGTGGAAGCGGGTGGGCCCCCGGCAGGGGCCGGCTGTGGCGGCTATGTGGTGGGGGAAACCGTCAAACTCCTGAAGGAGCTGAACGCCTTCGATGAGTACGATGTCATCCTCTTCGATGTGCTGGGGGATGTGGTGTGCGGCGGTTTTGCGGCTCCCCTCAACTACGCCGACTACTGCCTGATCGTAACCGACAACGGCTTTGATGCCCTGTTTGCCGCCAATCGGATTGCTGCCTCGGTGCGAGAAAAGGCCAAAACCCGCAAGCTGCGGTTGGCCGGGCTGATCGGCAATCGCACCAGTAAGCGGGATCTGATTGACAAATACGTCTCGGCAGTTCCCATGCCCGTTATCGAGGTGCTTCCCCTCATCGAAGATATTCGCGTCTCGCGGGTCAAGGGCAAGACCCTCTTCGAGATGGCGGAAACCGATCCCAGCCTGGAGCCTGTCTGCCAGTACTACCTGAACATCGCCGATGAGCTGCTGGCCCGTCCGGAAGGGATCGTGCCCCAACCTGCCGAGGATCGGGAGCTGTTTGCTTTGCTCTCCGACTTTTACAACACTCCAGCCCGCCAACTGGCCTTGGTGTAAGGGATCCCCTGCCGGCTTGGGCAGTGTGTCCAAAGATGAAGCCACTGTTTCGGAAGACTGTCGCAAACCTTATCAATTTGTTGTCCGATCCGCTTTCCCCCCCAAGATGGATCCTGTAGGGATCCCGCTTTGGGAAGGAAATGGCACAGGAGTTGGATATGCAAGGACAAGAGCAACCCACCGTCGTGATTACCGGAGCTTCCTCGGGTGTTGGCCTATACTCAGCTTTGGCCTTGGCCAAGCGCGGCTGGCACGTGGTGATGGCCTGTCGGGATCTGGACAAAGCCTACCGGGCGGCCCAGCAAGTGGGGATCCCCCAGGGCAGCTATACCCTGATGCAGATCGACCTGGCCAGCTTGGCCAGCGTGCGGCGGTTTGTCGAGCAGTTCCGCAACTGGGGCCGTTCCTTGGACGCCTTGGTCTGTAATGCCGCCATCTACATGCCCCTGCTCAAGCAGCCCCTGCGCAGCCCGGAAGGATATGAGCTGACCATGGCCACCAACCATCTGGGGCATTTCTTGCTCTGCCATTTGATGTTGGAGGATCTGAAACGCTCCACCTATCCGGATCGGCGGCTGGTGATCTTGGGCACGGTTACCCACAATCCCAAGGAGCTGGGGGGTAAGATCCCACCCCAACCCCACCTGGGGGATCTGCGGGGATTTGCCCAGGGCTTCAAGGATCCCATCAGCATGGCGGACGGCGGCAAATTTGAACCGGTGAAAGCCTACAAAGACAGCAAAGTCTGCAATATCCTCACCATGCGCGAGCTGCACCGCCGCTTCCATGAGAGCACTGGCATCACGTTCCTCTCCCTCTATCCGGGGTGTGTAGCCACCACGGCTCTGTTCCGCCATCACTATCCCCTGTTTCAAAAACTTTTCCCCTGGTTTCAAAAAAACATCACGGGCGGATTTGTTTCTCAGGAATTGGCCGGAGAGCGGGTGGCCCAAGTGGTGGCCGATCCCGAGTTTCGTCGGTCGGGATTCTACTGGAGCTGGGGTAACCGGCAACGCAAGAATGCCAAGCCCTTTAACCAAGAAGTCTCTGACGAGGCGGCAGACGATGCCAAGGCCAAACTGCTTTGGGATCTCAGCGAAAAATTGGTGGGTGTGCCCCAGTTGGCGGCCCTTTAGCCCGAAATGTTCCCCTCTTTATATGTTGTTAGGAGACGAGCATGAATGCTGCTTTGGATAGTGCCAATGCCCTTAACTTTCAGTGCGAAACCGGCAACTACCATACCTTTTGCCCGATTAGTTGTGTAGCTTGGCTTTATCAAAAAATTGAAGACAGCTTCTTTTTGGTCATCGGCACCAAAACCTGTGGCTACTTTCTGCAAAACGCCATGGGGGTGATGATCTTTGCCGAGCCCCGCTATGCCATGGCGGAGCTGGAAGAGGGGGATATTAGCGCCAAGCTCAACGACTATGAGGAGCTGAAGCGGCTGTGCCTGCAAATTCAGCGGGATCGCAATCCCAGCGTGATTGTTTGGATCGGCACCTGCACCACCGAGATCATCAAAATGGACCTGGAGGGCCTAGCCCAGAAGCTGGAAGGGGAGATCGGGATCCCGATTGTGGTGGCCCGGGCCAATGGCCTCGACTACGCCTTTACCCAAGGGGAAGATACGGTTTTGGCCTCGATGGCTCAGCGCTGCCCAGAGCAGGTGCGGGCAGAGGAGCAGGAAACCCGCGGGGGTCTCCAGGCCCTTTTCTACGGGCTCCGCTCCGGAAAAAAGAAAGAGGAGGAAGGCTTCCACAAGCATCCCCCCTTGGTGATCTTCGGCTCGGTGCCCGATCCGGTGGTTACCCAACTCACCCTGGAGCTGAAGAAACACGGGATCCGCGTCTCCGGCTGGTTGCCGGCCAAACGCTATGGGGAGCTGCCGGCCATCGAGCCGGGCACCTATGTGGTGGGGGTGAATCCTTTCCTCAGCCGCACAGCCACCACGCTGGTACGCCGCAAAAAGGCTAAGCTCATCACCGCTCCTTTTCCCATCGGGCCGGATGGCACCCGCGCCTGGATAGAAGCCATTGCCCGCGAATTGGGGATCCCGACTCAAGGCTTGGCAGAGCGGGAAGCGGAAGTGTGGAGCCATCCCCAAGTTCGGGATTATCTGGAGCTGGTGCGGGGCAAAAGCGTTTTCTTCATGGGCGATAACCTGCTGGAGATCTCGCTGGCCCGTTTCTTGGTGCGCTGCGGCATGACGGTGCAGGAAATCGGGATCCCTTACATGGACAAACGCTACCAAGCGGCTGAGCTGGCCCTCTTGGAGCGCACCTGCGAAGAGATGGGAGTGCCCAAGCCCACCATCGTAGAAAAGCCGGATAACTACAACCAAATCCAGCGCATCAAGGCCCTGCAGCCGGATCTGGTGATCACAGGTATGGCCCACGCCAACCCCCTAGAGGCACGGGGGATAACCACCAAGTGGTCGGTGGAGTTCACCTTCGCCCAGATCCACGGCTTCGGCAACACCCAGGCTCTGCTGGAGCTGGTGACCCGACCGCTGCGGCGCAATGCAGCCCTCAAAGGCTTGGGTTGGGAACGGTTGGTGCGGGAAGAAGCCCCTGTCTAATTCTCCGGCTCTTCGTTGTCGAACAGTAGGCCGTCCAGGTGATCCGGCAGTTGCTGCCGGTCGATCCAGACCATGCCCGCCAGAATAGCTTCGGCCTCGTTTTGAAAGTAGCCGTAGGCTTTGGTGCCAATCTCCGACTCGCAAGAGCCATCTTGCTGGAGCAGTCGGCAGCGAAAGATAAACCCCTTCTCTGTAGCTTGGGTGGTGATGCTCCAGTTGCGGTGGATGTGCTCGGCCATAGCAGGGATCCCGGCTCGAAAGAGGGTGAATTGCAGACTCAGAGGGTGCTCAACACCTCTCGCGCGGCGGCTAGAGTTTTCTCCACATCGGCCTCTGTGTGGGCCAGGGAGGTGAAGCCGGCCTCAAATTGCGAGGGCGCCAGATATACTCCCCGCTCCAACATGCCGCGATGGAAGCGGGCAAATTTCTGCAGATCGGAAGTCTTGGCCTCTTCGTAGTTGCGCACCGGGCCGGCAGTAAAAAAGAAGCCAAACATGCCGGGCAGATAGCCCCCGCACATCTCATGCCCCGTTTCCCGCGCGATCTGCAATAGCCCTGTTGCCAACTTCTCGGTAATCCGCTCCAGGTACTCGTAGGTGCCCGGACGACGCAAAATATCCAGCGTCTGGATCCCTGCTGTCATGGCCAGGGGGTTGCCGGAAAGAGTCCCTGCCTGATACATCGGCCCCGCTGGAGCCACCATTTCCATAATTTCTCGCCGACCGCCGTAGGCCCCCACCGGCAGGCCGCCGCCGATGACCTTGCCCAGGGTCGTTAAATCGGGGATGACCCCAAACTTGGCCTGTACACCGCCATAGCTGATGCGAAAGCCGGTCATCACCTCGTCAAATACCAGCAGGGCCCCGTACTTTTGGGTGAGATCTCGCAAGCCTTCCAAGAAGCCCGGCTGGGGGGGAATAAAGCCGGCATTGCCCACCACCGGCTCTAGGATGACTCCGGCAATGGAGTCGGGGTGCTGTTCAAACAGGGCCTTGACTGCCTCCAGGTCGTTGTAGGGAGCCGTCAGCGTAGCGCTGGTAGCTGCCTTGGGCACCCCCGGCGAGTCTGGCAAGCCCAGCGTGGCCACCCCCGAACCGGCTTTCACCAAAAACATGTCCGCATGGCCGTGGTAGCAGCCCTCAAACTTGATCACCTTTTCCCGACCGGTATAGGCCCGCATCAAGCGCAGCACCGCCATGCAAGCTTCGGTGCCGGAATTGACAAAGCGCACCATCTCCACACTGGGCACCGCCTCAATGACCCGCTCCGCCAGCTCATTTTCCAGAACGCAAGGGGCGCCGAAGCTGGTGCCTTTCTCCAAAGCTCGGCGCAGAGCCTCAATGACCTCGGGGTGAGCGTGGCCAACAATCGCCGGCCCCCAACTGCCGATGTAGTCGATGTATTGGTTGCCGTCCACATCCCAGGCGTAGGCCCCTGAGACACGGTCGAACACGACGGGATCCCCGCCCACCGACTTGAAGGCCCGTACCGGAGAACTAACCCCCCCCGGCATGAGGCTTTGTGCCCGGGCAAAAACCTGCTTGGAGCGGGTGGTGTTAAACGAGGTGGAGTGGAGAGTGCTGGTCATAGAGCATAAGGAGCTTTCAACGCATTACCAAGGCTAGCAAGCAAGGGAGCTTTCTGGTGAGCCCTTTTACCGACCATGAAACTACAAACCCATCCCTGCCAGTGTGTCGATCACCTGCTCCAGGATCAGGGTAAGGTTGGGATGGGAGGTCTCGAACAGGCCCAGCGCCTCTCCAATGCGATCTCTATGCCCTTGGCTCTGTTTGCTCTCGGTTCGGGATCCCAGCTCGGCCAGCACCGCTTCCACTTCCTGGCGAATGGTGGCAATGTGCTGCCGCTGCTTTTCGTCCAGGCCAGGGGTTTTTTGCAGCTCAACATCCAGATCGCGCAGCAGTTGTCGCAGTTTCGATTCGGCCATTCTGTAAAGAGACCTTAACGACTTGAGAACCGATTGAGTTTTGACCACCCTGCCTCAATCATACGGTCTGATGGGTTGAAGCAGGGATCTCTTTGTCCAAGGTCTGAGGGCGGGTGAGGCGACGAAGGTGAACTTTGACCGCCGGGGATCCCAGCATTGGAGCAACTCCCATAGGATGGGCAGTAGCCTTGCTGTCTACCCCCATGTCTGAGCTGGCATTGACCCTAGTATGGGTAGCGGTTGCTGTTGCCCTTTTCATGGGAATTTTTGTCTGGGAACAAAGACGCAGCCAAGAATTGCTGCAGCGGTGGGCGGCAAAGCAGGGCTACTCCCTGTTGAGCCAGGAGGCACGGTACTGGCGGCTGGGGCCTTTTTCCGGGAGCACTTCCAAGTATCAACGGGTATTCCGTGTGCGGATACGGGATCCGTGGGGGCAAGAACGCACCGGCTGGGTGAGGTTAGGGAACTGGTGGCTGGGGCTTTTGTCGGATCAGGCTGAGGAGCGGTGGGAGTAGGCTGGGGTTGAACCATGGAAAGGGAAAGCAATGAACGGGATCAGGGGTTGGAAAGGGCTGAAGGGGGTAGCGTGGCTGGGCCTGGTACTGGCGGTGGCCCTGTTGGGTTGGAACGCAATCGCTGGAGGCGGAGCGATGGCCAGTCCCGCTGAGGGATCCCGAATGTTGACGGTTACAGGACAGGGATCGGTCTCCGTAGAGAACTCCATTGCCCTCATTCGCTTGGGGGTGGTGATCCAGGGGGAGACGGCGCAATCGGTACAACAACAGGTGGCAGAACGCTCAGAGCGGCTGGTCAATCGCCTCAAGGAGCTGCAAGTAGGCGCTCTGCAAACCACCGGCATTTCCCTCTACCCGCAATACGACTACCGGGATGGCCAGCCTCGCCTAACGGGTGTGCAGGGGCAAAACAGTCTGCAATTCGAGGTGCCCGTGGCCAGAGCCGGGCAAGTGCTGGACGAAGCTGTGGCCGCCGGAGCCACCCAGGTGGAATCGGTCAGTTTCCGGGCCGATGAAGCCACCCTGTTGGAAGCGCGCAGCCGCGCCCTAACCCAAGCCGTGAAAGATGCCCAACGTCAAGCCCAGGATGTGCTGGGGGCCTTGAACCTGAGCATCCGTTCCGTCGAGCGCATCCAGATTCAGAGCGATGGCTACATGATCCCGCCGCCGATCCCCTTTGCCCGCGCCGACTATGCCCGTCTAGAAACAGCATCCACACCGGTGGAGGGGGGACAGCAAACCGTGCGCGCCCAAGTCACCCTCGAGATCCGTTACTGAGCCTCTGCTCTGTTGCCTCGAATAATTCACAAATGTTCACCACATAGATTTCAGCTCTCCCGCCAAAGGGCTTCTGGTCAGAGCAAGCCTTGGGCAGCAACAGACAGCGGCTCTGGACGAGCGAAGTCTCAGTGATTCAAGAGTGATTCAATCCATCTAACCAACTCGGCAAAGTGGAAGCGGCTGCTGTTCGCTACCGCATCAGAATAACGATGGAGATACCACATTCATTAGAATAGCGATGGAAAGTTGCGGGTAGTTTGCTTTCCCGCGCCACCCTGCCTCGGTTTATCTATGGATCCCAGACCGGAGAGCGCTAGTGCAGCTCCTGCGCCTGAGAAGGCGAAACTCGTCTCTGGCAGAAGTCAAGACGGCAGTCTGCAAGCCCGTGTACTGATTGTGGATGATAGCTACATGGTGGCAGAGATGCTGTCCAACTTTTTGGGCAAGCAGGGCTGCAGTATTTCTTATGCTTTGGATGGCCTCTCCGCGCTGGAGCAAATTCGCCGCCAACCCCCAGACCTCATCATTGCCGACTGGGTCATGCCCTCTCTGAACGGCCTAGACCTGTGCCGCCAACTGCGGCAATTGCCGGAATATGCCTGGGTGTACTACATCATCATGACTGCCCGCGAGGGCAACGATAGCATGGAGCGGGCTTTGGAGGCAGGTGCCGATGAGTTTCTTTCCAAACCCTTTCAGGCTGCAGAGCTGCTGACGCGGGTGCGGGCAGGGCTGCGCATTGTAGAAAGTCGCCGCCAGCAATATCTGCTCAAAACTGGGCAAAAATCTCCTCCCTCTCCCCCCAAGTCGATTGGTTTGGAGGTGGGTAACCGTCAGGATTTGGTGGCTCGTTTGCCGCTGCGGGTGGCCCAGGCCCGTGCCCAATCGGAACCCCTCAGCTTGTTTGTGCTGCGCTTGGCCAACCTCGGTTCTCTGGCACAAGGGCTGGATGCTGACGGTCGGGCTGATCTGCTCAAACTGTTTAGGGAGCGTTTGGCCAATAACCTGCGCGATGGAGACGACCTGTTTTGCTACGACGAGGGGCAGTTTATCATTCTGCTCTCCGGGAGCACCTTGGCTGCTGCGCAAATTGCTGCCGAACGCTGCTGCCAGCGAATGATTCAGGATCCCTTTGTGGTGAATGGACGGGCGCTGCCGGTACAGCTCCAGTTTGGAGCGGCCAGCCTCATGGACAGCGATGACCCCAAGGGGGTGGCTCTGTTGCGTCGGGCTGCCCAGGCTATGCGAGATAGCAGGAATGTGCACAGCTCGGTGGTGACTGCTCCCCATCCCATCCCAGTTTCCGACCGCGTCAGCGGAACGGAGTCCTCAGAGCTGCTGAAACGCCTGCAGCGTCTGGAAAAAGAAAACGCCGAACTGCGCCGAGAGCTGGAGACTCGCCTCAAGCAGATTGAGGATCTCCGCCAACACCATCAAGAGCTCAGCCAAAAAATGCAGGCTTCTGCACCGGAACTGTCCACAGCGGGATCCCTGGCCCATAGACCCTTCCGCTTGCGGCGGCGAAAACTCCGGCAGCTTTGTCTGAAGCGTCAACTGAGCCGTAGAAGACCGCGCCTGGCCTTGGGGCGGCTGAGCAGGTAGCGATGGGCTGAGCGAACGGGAGAGACGGAAGGGAGGTGCAAAAGGCTATGATGGGCATTCTTCAGGGTCAAGTGGCCGGATCTGGGATCTGGAGACCAGCAGGAAGATGGTTCCTGAACAACATTGAGCTAGTCTTGACGGCGGTAGGAATAGGGGTGATTCTGCTAAGTGGTTTTGTGGCCAGCCGCAGCGCTTTTTCGCTAGAAACGGCAACGGCGGTCAGCGCCACTTTGGTGGGGGTTATCCACGGGATCCTCTTTTGGCTGTTGCGACGGCGGCAGAGACAGGTGAGGCGGGAGGCAATCGGGCAAATTCGGGAAATGCTGGAAGATTTGGGCAAAAACCGCCTGCAAACCATCAAGATGAGCTTATACATGGTGCAGATCCATCAACCGGAGCAGGAAGAGCGAACCCGAAAAAGCTTTGACCGCGTTTATCAGATCCTGGCGGAGATGAGCACCTTGATCGACCACATTTCGGAAGAATCGTTGGCCGACTGGCGCCATCGCTACCGGCAGACTCTGCAGCGGGTTGAGTCGGAGTCTCAGTAGTTTTTAAATCGTCTTTAAATCTTGAGTGACTTCAGGGATCCCTTGAGGAGTTGGCTGAGCCGGTGGACGGTCGGATTTCGGGAAGCACCCAATTGCTTGGTCTGGTTGGGGATCCGGTGGCCCACAGCTTATCCCCAGCCATGCACAATGCTGCTTTGGCAGCTATGGGGGAAAACTATTGCTATGTGCCGTTTCCGGTGGCTCCAAAACACTTGGCGGCGGCGGTGGCAGGGCTGGCGGCCATTGGGGTGCGGGGGTTTAATGTGACGATTCCTCACAAACAGGCCATTCTCCCTTTGCTCGATCAGATTGAATCGCGGGCAGCAGCGGTGGGGGCGGTGAATACGGTTTACCCCTTGCCAGAGGGCGGGTGGGCGGGCACCAATACCGATATCGATGGCTTTGTGCAGCCTTTGCTGGGTCTGGAAAAAGGGATCCCCACCCTCATTCTGGGATCCGGGGGGGCAGCGCGGGCGGCCATCCAAGGCTGTTTGGAGTTGGGGCTGGGGCCGGTGCGGGTGGCAGGGCGATCCCCCAACCCATTGCTGGCCTTGCAACAGACCTGGCCTCAGGTGGAGACGGTGAACTGGGCGGAGTTGAATTGCTACCTGTCTCAGACGCGGCTTTTGGTCAACACCACCCCCGTGGGCATGCACAAGCCGGGATCCCCCGCCGGTCAAGGGCTCTCTCCCCTGAGCCGGGAGCAACTGGGCCTGCTGTCTCCGGGTGCCATCGTCTACGACCTGATCTATGTGCCGGATCCCACTCCTCTGCTGCGGATGGCCGCCGAGTTGGGACATACCCCCATCAGTGGACTAGAGATGCTGGTTCACCAGGGGGCCAAGGCTCTATCGCTTTGGCTGGGAGGCAAGCCTGTGCCAGTAGAGGTGATGCGGCAGGCAGCTCAACACCAGTTGGCCCAGGTTTAGGGTCACTCCAGGCCAGTTGGAAGCCCTCTCTCAAGGTGTAATGAGATAACAACAACTACCGGGCTAGCAATCCAAGGTTGTTTCCCGCTCCCAGGGCGTGATCTGACGGTTGTATTCCTGCCACTGTTGGCGTTTGAGCTTGAGGTAGGCATTCACAAAGGGATCCCCAAGCCTGCTGCGGAACAGGGTGTTTTGGTCTAAGTGGTTGAGGGCTTCGACCAAAGAGCCGGGCAACGTTGGGGCATTGGGGAGGGGATCGGTGTAGGCGTTGTTGTCACAGCGGGGGCCAGGATCCCGTTGGTGTTGGATCCCGTCTAGACCGGCGGCAATGAGACCGGCAGCCAAAAGGTAGGGATTGGCAGCAGCATCGGCCAAACGCAGTTCAAACCGCCCGGCATCCGGGATCCGAATGGCGTGGGTGCGATTATTGCCGCTGTAGCTGATTGTGTTGGGAGACCAGGTGGCCCCAGAGAGCGTGACGGGGGCATTGAGGCGGTGATAAGAATTGACCGTCAGGTTGGTGAGGGCACACAAAGCAGGTGCATGGTGTAGCACCCCGCCGATGAAGTGATAGGCCAGTTGAGAAAGCCCCAATTCCCCTTGGGGATCGGCGAATAGGTTTTGCTCCCCCTGCCAAAGAGAAATATGGGTGTGGCAGCCGTTGCCCGTCAGATGGGCAAAGGGTTTGGGCATGAAGGTAGCTCGATAGCCATGCTTTTCGGCAATGCTTTTCACCATGTATTTGAAAAAGGCGTGGCGATCAGCCGTAACTAGGGCATCGTCAAACCGCCAGTTCATTTCAAATTGGCCGTTGGCATCTTCGTGATCGTTTTGGTAGGGATCCCAGCCCAGCTTCTGCATGCCATCGCAGATGTCCCGGATCACCGAAAAACGCCGCATCAAACTTTGCTGGTCATAGCAGGGCTTGGCCTGCTGGTCGCGCTCATCGGAAATGGCCCACTCTTCGGGCGACAGAAGCATGAACTCGCATTCGATCCCCGTCTTGACTTGAAAGCCCATGGCTTCTGCTTGGGATAACACCTGCTTCAACACCCAGCGGGGGGTTTGTGGCAAGGGATCCCCGTTGACCTGGACTAGATCGGCAGGCATCCAGGCCACTTCCGGCTGCCAGGGCAGTTGAAACAGGCGCTCGCGCTCCGGCTGGGCAAACACATCGGGGTCTGCAGGCGTCAAGTCCAACCAGGCAGCAAACCCGGCAAATCCAGCCTGACCCTCTGCCATGAAGTCGATAACTGAGGCAGGCACCAGCTTGGCCCGTTGGATCCCAAGCAGGTCGGTAAAAGAGAGCAGAAAGTAGTTGATCCCTTGGGCGCGGGCAATTTCAGCTAGAAATCGCAGGAGCCCCGCACTGTACCCGTAGGGTCAGTGTCGGGAGGAATGCGGAAGTTATGATAGAACCATGACCCAAGTCCTG